>JAQTSL010000130.1 GCA_028711355.1 Rhodoferax sp. | reverse complement strand
CCATGATCAACTGACGCATGCGGGCCTGGAATTCTTCAAATTTAAGCGGCCGGTTGTCGAGCGCGCTGGGCAGCCGAAAGCCATAGTCCACCAGCGTCTGTTTGCGTGAGCGGTCGCCGTGGTACATACCGCCAAACTGGCCGATCAGCACATGGCTTTCGTCCATCAACATCAGCGCGTCTTTGGGCAAATAGTCGGTCAGTGTGGCCGGCGGCTCACCCGGCGCGCTGCCGCTCAAGTGACGGCTGAAGTTTTCGATGCCTTTGCAGTGGCCGACCTCGGTCATCATCTCCAGGTCAAAGCGGGTACGCTGTTCGATCCGCTGCGCTTGCACCAGCTTGCCCTGACTGACAAAATCCTTGATGCGCTGCGCCAGTTCAATTTTGATAGCTTCCACCGCAGACAGCACCTGCTCGCGCGGGGTCACGTAATGGCTACTTGGATAGACCGTGAAGCGCGGTATTTTTTGCCGGATGCGGCCAGTCAACGGGTCCAACAATTGCAGGCTCTCGATCTCGGTGTCAAACAGCTCGACGCGGATCGCCAGCTCGGAATGCTCGGCCGGAAAGATGTCAATGGTGTCGCCACGCACCCGAAAGGTGCCGCGCGCAAAGTCAATATCGTTGCGCTGGTATTGCATCCGCACCAGTTGCGCAATCATGTCGCGCTGGCCGAGCGTGTCGCCGACTCTCAATGTCATCACCATTTTGTGATACGCCTCGGGCTGGCCAATGCCGTAAATGGCCGACACCGATGCCACGATGACCACGTCGCGTCGCTCCAGCAGGCTTTTGGTGCAAGACAAGCGCATTTGCTCGATGTGTTCATTGATGGCACTGTCTTTTTCGATGAACAAATCGCGCTGCGGCACATACGCTTCGGGCTGGTAATAGTCGTAGTAGCTGACAAAGTATTCCACCGCGTTGTTCGGAAAAAATTCGCGGAATTCACTGTAGAGCTGCGCCGCCAGCGTCTTGTTGGGCGCATAGACTATGGCCGGGCGGCCAAGCCGGGCGATCACATTGGCCATAGTGAAAGTCTTGCCCGAACCGGTCACGCCCAACAGCACCTGAAACACTTCGCCGTCTTGCACACCCTGCGTGAGTTGCTCGATCGCCTCGGGTTGGTCGCCAGCGGGCGGGTAAGGTTGGTACAACTCAAAGGGTGAACCGGGGTAACTGACAAAGACGCCCGCGCTGACGGGGGCGGTCAGCGCGGGCGCTGCGACCGAGGCAAGCTGGGGCTCAAAAAACTGACCAGATTCTGACATTTGGAACCGATTTTTGCTAAAAAAGTGGGGTATCTTAATCAGTTGAGGACAGAGCAGAGTTGCTGCGCAAATCCTGGTCTGTCCCGCAAGTTTCAGGCTCGCCACAACAACTGTAGCATCCACGCCAAGCAGAACAAGGGGTTCACAGCCAGCGCCGCCACACACCGCGCGCATTGATGAGTCAAACACTACCTATAGTACATACTTATTGAAGCAACACTACATCTAGTGTCTAATCTGCGCTTTCGCGAGAAAACCGGTGGCGTCGATCGGGGCTTTAACCAGCACCTGCCTGACGCTTTATATGACCCCTGAAGGTAACCACATGACACAAGAGACAACCGACCGCTGCCCGACCCAAATCGCCATGCCTGCGCAACCGATCAGCCAAGAGGTACTGATCGAAAAATACAGCAAGGGCGAAGAAAAATCGGTCGCCGATGTCAATCAGCGCGTCGCGCGCGCGCTGGCCAGCGTCGAAAAACCGCAAGAACAAGTTGCCTGGGAAGCCAGGTTTTTGACCGCGCTGCAAAACGGTTTTCTGCCGGCCGGGCGCATCCAGTCGGCGGCGGGCACCACGTTGTCGGCCACATTGATCAATTGTTTTGTGCAACCCGTGGGCGACTCCATTGCCCACATCGAAGACGGTCACCCGGGCATTTACACCGCCCTGACCGAAGCGGCCGAAACCATGCGCCGTGGTGGTGGCGTCGGGTATGACTTTTCACGCATCCGCCCGCGTGGCGCTTGGGTCGGCAGCACCCAAAGCAGTGCCAGCGGGCCGGTGAGCTATATGCGCGTGTTTGACCGGTCGTGCGAAACGGTCGAGTCGGCCGGCGCGCGCCGCGGTGCCCAAATGGGCGTGCTGCGCTGCGACCACCCGGACGTGGAAGAATTCATCCACGCCAAAGACAAGGGCGACCTGCGCAATTTCAACATTTCAGTCGGCGTGACCGACACGTTTATGCAGGCAGTGCAAAACGACACCGAATTTGAACTGGTGCACAAGGCCGAACCAGGTGCACAAGCCAAGGCCGACGGCGCCTACCAAAATGAGGCCAGCGGCCATTGGGTTTATCGCAAGCTGCACGCGCGCGACCTGTGGAACCAGATCATGCGCAGCACCTACGACCACGCCGAACCCGGCGTGCTGTTCATCGACACCATGAACCGCGACAACAACCTGGCTTACTGCGAGACCATCTCCAGCACCAACCCGTGCGCCGAACAACCGCTGCCGCCCTACGGCTGCTGCTGCCTGGGTTCGATCGACCTGACACGTTTTGTGCGTGAACCGTTCAGCGACCAAGCCAGTTTTGACAGCGATGGTTTTGCTGCGGTGGCCAAAGTGGCGGTACGCATGCTCGACAACGTGCTCGACGCCAGCGTCTGGCCGCTGCCCGCGCAGCAGGCCGAAGCGGCGTCCAAGCGGCGCGTGGGCTTGGGCTATACCGGCCTGGGCGACGCGCTGGTGATGCTGGGCCTGCGCTACGACACGGCGCCGGCGCGCGAGATGGCGCGGCAAATTTCTGAACTGATGCGTGACACTGCGTACGTTGCCTCCAGTGACCTGGCGACCGAGCGGGGCGCTTTCCCGTTGTTCAACGCTGACCTGTATTTCAGCGGTCAAAATTTTGCGTCGCGCCTGCCAGCCAAACTCAAAGCCAAGATTCGCCAACAAGGCTTGCGCAATTCGCACTTGTTGTCGATTGCCCCGACCGGCACCATCAGCCTGGCGTTTGCCGACAACGCCAGCAACGGCATCGAGCCGGCCTTCAGTTGGACTTACAACCGCAAAAAGCGCATGCCCGACGGCAGCTTCAAGGAATACGCGGTGGAAGACCACGCCTGGCGCCTGTACCGCCACCTCAAGGGTGCCGACGCGCCGCTGACCGACGCCTTTGTCACGGCACTCGAGATGAGCGCGCAAGCGCACGCCGAAATGGTCGCTGCTGTGGCACCCTACGTCGATACCGCCATTTCCAAGACCGTCAACGTACCAGCCGACTATCCGTACGAAGAATTCCAGCACCTCTACACCCAGGCCTGGCAGGCTGGTCTGAAAGGGTTGGCAACCTACCGCCCCAATAGCGTACTGGGCTCGGTGCTGAGCGTCACACCCACCACCACGCCAGTCAAGCCGCTGGAAATCGACGGCACCAACCACCGCCTCAAGTTGGACCGGCTGCCGACCGCCGTGCTGTCGAGCCTGCGCTGGCCGGGCCGCCCCGATGTACCGGGTGGCAACAGCGCCTGGACCTTCATGGTGCACCACCCGTTTGGTGACTTTGCGCTCTTTATTGGAGAGCTGCCAGCGCAAGACGGTAAAGGGCTACAGCCGTTTGAGGTGTGGGTCAATGGGGCCGAACAGCCGCGTGGTCTGGGGGCCTTGGCCAAGACGCTGTCGATGGACCTGCGTGCCAACGACCCGGCCTGGCTGGCGTTGAAATTGGACGCGCTGGCCACCGTGCGCGAAGAACATCCATTTGATATGCCGTTCCCGCCGCATGGCGAAAAGCGCCCGTTCCCCGGCGTGGTGGCGGCTACGGCGGCGGTGATCCGCTGGCGCTGCGAGCAGCTCGCGGCACTGTCAGGCAAAAAGGCCGCCGATGCCAGCGCCACCACCACCCCGGTGATGGATGCCATGTTCAGCCACAGTGAGCCGCTCACTGGCCCATCGGGCACGCTGGCCTGGGCGGTCGATGTGGCTAACCCGGCCACTGGCGAAGACTTTACCGTCACGCTCAAAGAAGTCAACTTGACAGACGCCGATGGCAACATGACCACGCGCCCCTGCGCGGTTGGTTTTTCAGGCAACTACCCCAAGGCGATGGACGGGCTGGCGCGACTGTTGAGTCTGGATATGCGCGTGATCGACCCGGCCTGGATTGGCATGAAACTGCGCAAGCTGCTCAACTACGCCGAGCCGCTGGGTCACTTCATGGCGTTTATTCCGGGGCTGCCCAACGCTGAAAAGCGCCAGCAAACCTGGCCTTCAACCGTGGCTTACATTGCACGCCTGATCATTCATCGCTACGCGATGCTGGGCATCTTGAACGAAAGTGGCTTTCCGCTGCGGGACATGGGCGTGCTCGACGCACCCCAAAGCGATGCGGATGCCCCAACTGCTGCCGTAGCCAGCCGCCCAATGGCCGGCAAACCTTGCCCCGAATGCGGCAACGCCACCATGATCCACAAAGACGGATGCGACTTTTGCACAGCCTGTGGCTACGTTGGGCAGTGCGGCTAAGGACGCGTTCCGCAATAACATGCACATTTGGCTCTTCTGATTTGGGCGCATGGCGTCGTTGCAAATCGCTTGTTTCACGTGAAAGAACAGGTTGTCATACCGGGCGACGACCCGGTATCGACGAATTTGGACGCACTGGAACAGCGGGTCTGGGTCCGCAATGACAGCCCTCTTTCATGTTTCGGGGCGACTTCTGTGCCGTTAGATTGACTGGCCACGCCGCCATCTCACCAGCGTAACGCAGGTGATGCACAACGCCAGCCAGGCCGCCCCTGAAGCAAAGCCAGCCGCCACGTCACTGGCGAAATGCACGCGCAGCACCACACGGCTGATGCCGACGGTGAACGCCAGCGCCAGCGCCATGAACAGCGTCGGCAGGTGCCACGCTTTGGGCAGCAAGCGCAGGGCCAGATAGGCCAACATGCCATAGGCCACCACCGCCCCCGAACTGTGACCACTCGGAAAGCTCAAACCTTGTGCCAGCACGCTGCCTTCAGGGTCGAGCGGGCGAACCCGGCCCACCATCTGCTTGAGACCCTGGTTCAGCCAGCCGTTGCCAGCAATGGCCAGCACCCAGGCCAGCGCCAAACCCGGCTCGTGCCGTGCCAGCAGCGCCAGCGTGCCGATCAGACACAACACGGTCAGTGTGGCGGTACCGGCCAAATGCGTCAGTGCCGCAAATACCTGCTGTGTCAGCGGCGACAGACTGGCGCGCAGCATGTCAGAGATGGCCTGGTCAAACCTGATCAGCGGCGACCCCGCTGTGAGTGCGCTCGCCAGCAAGGCAAAAACTATCCCGCTTGCCAGAATCACGGCGCCGCCAATGGCGAACGACCTGGCGGGTGACTGATGTGCGTTGTGGCGTTGCTGCCCGATCATTAGGAACTGGGCCTGGTGGTGGTTTCGATGATGATATTCATTTGAATTTTCCGCTTGATTTTTCTGCCACTTCATTCGCGTCTTTGGCATAACACTTGGCTTCATCGGGCGCAAACTCATGAACTTGGCATCTGTGATCTGCTGGGCCAGACGCAAGCGCGGGTTGGGTTGCGATTCAGTGGCCACTGTAGGTAGTCAAAAACCCTGCTTCAGTGCGCCGGCGCACCGACACACCCAAGCCGCCAACAGACCATACGACGGTTCATGAAAACTGTGGAAATGACCCTGACCAAAAAGCTCGCTGTCGTGCTGGTGCTCAAACTCGTGGTCCTGCTGACGCTGTGGTGGGGCTTGGTGCGCGATCAGCGCGTTGCTGTGGACGGCGCCAGCGTGGCGGCACAGTTTCTGGGCTCTGCCCAAGCGCCTTCGGTGCCAGTTGCTGCCGGGCTCAAACCGTGATCACCGAACAACTGGTGGACCTCTCAAGGCTGCAATTCGCCAGCACCGCGCTTTACCATTTTCTGTTTGTACCGCTCACGCTTGGTATGGTCTGGTTGCTGCTCATCATGGAGAGCGTTTATGTGATGACTGGCAAGGTGATCTGGAAAGACATGACCCAATTTTGGGGCAAGCTGTTTGGCATCAACTTCGCCCTGGGTGTCACGACCGGTCTCACGCTGGAGTTTCAGTTTGGCACCAACTGGGCCTACTACTCGCATTACGTGGGCGACATTTTTGGTGCGCCGCTGGCCATTGAAGGGATGATGGCGTTCTTTCTTGAATCGACCATGCTCGGGCTGTTTTTTTATGGCTGGGACAGGTTGTCAAAACACCAGCATTTGCTGGTGACGCTGCTGCTGGCGGTGGCCTCTAACTTGAGTGCGCTGTGGATCTTGATTGCCAATGGCTGGATGCAAAACCCGGTCGGTGCTGAGTTCAACTACCAGACCATGCGCATGGAACTGGTTGACTTCTGGGCGGTGCTGTTCAACCCGGATGCACAAGCCAAGTTTGTCCATACCGTGTCGGCCGGCTATGTGACGGGGTCGATGTTTGTGTTGTCCATTTCGAGCTGGTACCTGCTGAAAAAACGTCACGTGGAGTTTGCCCGACGCAGCTTTCGCGTGGCGGCGGCTTTTGGCCTGGCCTCGGCCTTGAGCGTGATTGTGCTCGGTGACGAGTCTGGTTACACCGTGGGCGAATCCCAGCAGACCAAGCTGGCAGCCCTGGAGGCCATTTGGCAAACCCAACCGGCACCGGCCGGGCTGGCGTTGTTGGCGGGCATCAACGAAGCCGAGCAAAAAAACGACTGGGAGCTGCAGGTGCCTTGGCTGTTGGGCCTGATTGGCACCCGTTCGCTGACCCGGGAAATCCCGGGCATTCACCAAATCAAAGCCAACAACCGCGACCGCATTTTGCGCGGCAGGGTGGCGGTACAGGCGCTGGAAGCCCTGCGCGCCCGGCGCGACGACGCCAGCGCCAGGCAGACCTTTGACGACACCAAAGCCGACCTGGGTTTTGGCCTGCTGCTGAAAAAGTATGTAAAAGATGTGAGCCTGGCCACGCCAGCCATGATTGAGCGGGCCGTCAACGACACGGTGCCGCGGGTGACGCCGATGTTCTGGGGCTTTCGCCTGATGGTGGGCCTGGGCTTTGCCATGCTGACGCTATTTGCGGTAGCGTTCTGGAGCACGATCAAAACGGCCAACATGCAAAAACCCTGGTTGCTCAGGTGGGCGCTGTGGATGTTGCCCGCACCGTGGATGGCGTGTGAATTGGGCTGGTTGGTGGCGGAATACGGCCGCCAGCCGTGGACGATCTACGGCATTTTGCCAACGCACCTGAGTGTCTCTGCGCTGAGCGTCAGCCACCTGTATGGCTCGCTGGCGGGCTTCATTGCGTTTTATACCGCGTTGCTGGCGGTGGAACTATTTTTGCTGCTGAAGTTTGTGCGCCAGGGCCCGGGCAGCGAGGCAATGAACGATGTTTGACTACGCCACGCTCAAGCTGATCTGGTGGCTGTTAATCGGGCTGCTGCTGGTCGGTTTTGCCATCATGGACGGCCACGACATGGGGGTCGGGACGCTGCTGCCGTTTGTTGGCCGCACTGACCTGGAGCGGCGGCTGGTAATTACCACCGTGGCAGCGCATTGGGAGGGCAACCAGGTTTGGCTAATCACCGCTGCCGGGGCCATGTTTGCCGCTTGGCCGCTGGTCTATGCGGCGGCGTTCAGTGGCTTTTATTGGGCTATGCTGGTGTTGCTATGTGCGCTGTTTTTGCGCCCGGTGGGGTTTGACTACCGAAGCAAGATCAGTAGCAGCACCTGGCGCAGTAGCTGGGACTGGGGCTTGTTTGTCGGCGGGGCGGTACCGCCGTTCATTTTTGGTGTGGCGTTTGGCAACCTGCTGCAAGGCGTGCCGTTCCAGTTGGACAGCACCCTGGCAGCCAGCTACAGCGGCAGCTTTTGGCAATTGCTCAATCCGTTTGCCTTGCTGGCTGGGGTGGTGAGCAGTGCCATGCTGACGATGCACGGTGGCGTTTATCTGGCGCACCGCACCGCAGGGCTGTTGCAGGCGCGCGCCATCAAAGGTGCCATCGGCGCGGCCGTCGTCATGGTGCTGGCGTTTGTCGCAGCCGGGGTCTGGCTTCAATTCATCGAAGGTTATCGCATCACCTCAATGATTGACCCCAACGCGCTGGCCGACCCCATGAACAAGACGGTGGTGCGGCAGGCTGGGGCCTGGATGGCCAACTATGGCCGTCAGCCGTTGCTGTGGGTCCTGCCTGCCATGGGCGTGGGGGGTGCGCTGCTGGCCGTGGTGCAGTTGCTCCTGGGCCGCACCTTGACCGCATTTGTGTGTTCCGCATTGACGTTGTTGGGTGTGATTGGCACCGCGGGTGCGTCCATGTTTCCGTTTCTCATGCCTTCAAGCACGCTGCCAAACGCCAGCCTGACCGTGTGGGACAGCGTGTCAAGTCACCTGACACTGAGCGTGCTGTTCTGGGTTACGCTGATCTTTATGCCCTTGATCGTGCTTTACACGGCCTGGGCCTATCGGGTGATGCGTGGCAAGGTCACGGCGGCCTATGTGGCAGAACACGAGCACAGCTCGTATTGAAAGGACACGGTATGTGGTACTTTAGTTGGGTTTTGGGTGTGGGGTTTGCCGTGGCGCTGGCCATATTGAACGCACTTTGGGGCGAAAACGAAGCGGCGCGTACGCAGTCTCAGCGCCCTGAGGATTGAGCAGCTTGCGCGCTCACACGCCTGACCACCGCACCTAAGGGAGCTGGAAATTGCTGCTATACCGCTGTCATGCCGGACTTGATCCGGCATCCATGAATCCGGAGCCATGGATTGCGGATCGAGTCCGCAATGACAGTCATTTGAAACCGGTACTTTTGCAATTTCGATCGCCCTAACAGAACCCACACTTTCAATTGATTTTTGGACCGAGCATCGGCGGCACTTGCACCCAGGCATCAAACTGTTCGGCGCTGACGACACCCAGTGACAGCGCCGCCGCACGCAGTGTGAGGCCATGGGCGTGGGCGTGCTTGGCAATTTGCGCGGCTCGGTCGTAGCCGATGTGGGGGGTCAAGGCGGTAACAAGCATCAACGAACTATGCACCAGCTCATCCACGCGCGCCGCATTGACCGCGAGGCCCGCCACGCAGTGCCGGGTAAAGCTCTGCATGGCATCGGCCAACAAGCGCAGGCTGTCCAGCGTGTTCAGGATGATCAGGGGCTTGTACACATTGAGTTCAAAGTGGCCCTGGCTGGCGGCAAAGCCAATGGCGGCATCGTGCCCCATCACCTGCGCACAAACCATGGTCAGGGCCTCAATCTGAGTCGGGTTGACCTTGCCGGGCATGATGGAGCTGCCCGGCTCGTTTTCCGGG
>JAQTSL010000129.1 GCA_028711355.1 Rhodoferax sp. | reverse complement strand
CCAAGCCCTTGAAGTAGGCCACCGCTTCGTCACGTGGCAAGACCCGGCGCAGCACCGGTTCGTCCAGCGCCGCCAGCGCCGTCATTTTTTTCTCGATAGCGGCCAAATCTTCCAGAGTAAACGGGCGTTTGTAAGAAAAGTCGTAGAAAAAGCCGTTTTCGATGACCGGGCCGATCGTGACCTGGGCATCAGGAAACAGCGACTTGACCGCATAGGCCAACAAGTGCGCGGTGGAGTGCCGAATCACTGCCAGCCCATCGGCATCCTTGGCAGTAACGATGGCGACAGTGCTGTTCTTGTCGATGACAAAGCTGGTATCGACCACCTTGCCATCGACCTTGCCCGCCAGCGCTGCTTTGGCCAGGCCCGAGCCAATGGACGCAGCAACGTCGGCCACGGTGACGGCAGTGGCAAAGTCGCGTTGAGAACCGTCAGGGAGCGTGATTTGAACCATGGTAAATCCCGAATAAAAGGAGACTGAGAAAGCAAAAAAGCGCGGATAAGTGCCGCGCTTTTAATATAAATTTGGTAGCTGCTTACGCACAAGGCGAGCGGACTACGGCCTTATTCGTTGATGAATGTAAACCTTGCCGTTCGCGGTGTCATAACCAGACTGCCTTTCTCGCTCTTGATGATGTTGATCTAGCCTTGGAGTTTACCTTACCCGGTCTCCAACTGGTTTCATGGGTGCGGTTCAATGCGATGTGTGCTGATGAAAACTCTCTACACACGGCAGGGTGACTGGTCAGGTGACCGGGCTTTGGGGTGAAATGCGTGCGCCTTGGGCTTTGGCGTACGACGGCATATCCCCGCGCGTGCTTTCACCCCAAAACCGCATGCGCCTGACCCAGTCGCCGCGCCGTGCGTCGATGCGGCCATTTACGCGCACTGTATTTGCCCCCATGGCATGGCGCGAGAACACTTTGGCGGCATAACGGACTACGCCACACCACTTTGAATCGCTTCCGGTTTCACGGGGCGGTTGTCATGAAAAAAGGCCGGCAGCCCCCTTGCGGGTGCGCCAGCCTTGGTCTGCCCGGGACCTGATCAGTGGAACTGGGCTTCTTCGGTGGAGCCAGTCAGCGCGGTCACGTTCGATTTGCCGCCCTGGATCGCGGTGGTGACATCGTCAAAATAGCCGGTGCCCACTTCTTGCTGGTGCGAGACAAAGGTGTAGCCGCGGTCGCGCGCGGCGAATTCGGGGTCTTGCACGCGTTCAACATAGGCGGTCATGCCGCGCTTGACGTAGTCTTGCGCCAGGTCGAACATGTTAAACCACATCGAGTGGATGCCCGCCAGCGTGATGAACTGGTATTTGTAACCCATGGCACCGAGTTCTTTCTGAAAATTGGCAATCGTGGCGTCGTCCAGATTTTTGCGCCAGTTGAACGACGGGCTGCAGTTGTAAGCCATCAGCTTGCCGGGATGCTTGGCGCGCACAGCCTCGGCAAATTTGCGGGCAAATTCCACATCAGGGGTGCCGGTTTCGCACCACACCAGATCAGCGTAGTCAGCATAAGCCACGGCACGGCTGATGGCCTGATCCAGCCCCTTGCGCGACTTGTAGAAGCCTTCAGAAGTGCGCTCACCGGTCAGGAAAGGCTGGTCGTTGGCATCGTAATCGCTGGTCAACAGGTCAGCGGCTTCGGCATCGGTACGGGCAATCACCAGCGTGGGCACGCCACACACGTCGGCTGCCATGCGGGCAGCAATCAGCTTTTGAATCGCTTCAGCGGTGGGCACCAGCACCTTGCCACCCATGTGGCCGCATTTTTTGACTGAGGCCAACTGGTCTTCCCAATGCACGCCGGCGGCACCGGCGCGGATCATGTTTTTCATCAACTCAAACGCGTTGAGCACGCCACCAAAACCGGCTTCAGCGTCAGCCACGATGGGCGCGAACATGTCGGTGTAGCCCTTGTCACCGGCGTCGATACCCTTGGCGTGCTGGATTTCGTCGGCACGGCGGAACGAGTTGTTGATGCGCTCGACCATGGTCGGCACCGAATCCACTGCGTACAGCGATTGGTCGGGGTACATCGACAACGAGGTGTTGCCATCAGCGGCCACTTGCCAGCCCGACAGGTAAATGGCTTTGACACCGGCCTTGACTTGCTGCATGGCTTGGCCACCAGTCAACGCGCCCAGGCAGTTGACATAAGACTCGGTATGCAGCAGATCCCACAGTTTTTCAGCACCGCGGCGAGCCAGCGTGTGCTCGATCGGGAACGAGCCGCGCAGGCGCACCACGTCGGCGGCGCTGTAACCGCGCTTGATACCTTTCCAGCGTGGGTTGGTGGCCCAATCTTTTTCGAGAGCGGCAATCTGTTGTTCACGGCTGAGTTGTTCAGTGAGGGCTTGAGGCATGGAATAACTCCTGGTTGATTAAAAAAGGTTCACCTGGAACGGCCAAAGGATGCTCGGGTGGCTTGACACTGATTCTAAGTCTTGTATAAGACACAAATTTAATCTTATGTCTTATACAAGACAATTTTTTATTTGTTTTTAATCAACAAGTTACGAATTGATTTTTTCAATACGAAATTTGCTTTTTTATCATAAGAAATCACGATCAATTCCGCACGTCCAACTTTTGTAATATGAAAAGACTTTTCCACGATGCAAAAATTAGAACGCCTGAGCGTAGCGCTGCAGCTCCCAGTCGCTCACCGACTGGCTGTAGTCCTGCCATTCTTGCGTCTTGAGCGCCAAAAACTCCCCGCAAAAGGCACCGCCCACGACGTCGACCAAGCCCGCGTCCGCGGCCAGCGCTTGCAGCGCCGCCTGTAGATTGGACGGCAACCGTGGTGGCATGGTTAGACCTTGGGCACAGCGCTGGTACAGGTCTTCATTACATGCTACAGGCGCTGGCAGAGCACGGTCAATGCCGTCCAGACCGGCGGCCAGCGTAGCAGCCAGCGCGACGTAAATATTGCACGACGGGTCGGGCAGGCGCCACTCCAGGCGCCCCGCCACGGCGCGTACCAAACAAGTGCGATTGTTGTCGCCCAGCGTCTTCCACACCGGCGCCCAGGTGGTACCCGATGCACTATGGCTCACCGCCAGCCGCTTGTAACTGTTCACCGTGGGCGCACACAGCGCGGCCAAGGCATCGGCGTGGTTTAACAAGCCTGCCGCAAACGCATAGCCCTGGCTGCTCAGTTGCAGCACATCGGCATTGTCAGTAAAGATAGCCCGCCCCTGCGCATCGGTCAGACTCAGGTGAAAGTGCAAGCCGCTGCCCGGCGCATGGGCCAACGGCTTGGGCATGCCACTGAACACACAACCGTGTTTTTCGGCAATAGCATGTGCCACCAGCTTGAACAGCAGGTAGCGGTCCGCCGCGGCCAGCGCATGGTCAAAACGGTAGTTGATTTCATACTGGCCATTCGCGTCTTCGTGGTCGATCTGTTGCAGCTCAAAGCCCAGCCCAGTCAGCGCTTGGCGCAGATCGTCCAGAATAGCAAAGTTGCGGTGGATCGCGCGCAGGTCATACGACGGTTTGTCCAGGCGGTCTTGCGCATCGGCCACCGCCCAGTGGCCTTGCACGTCTTGTCGCAACAAGAAAAATTCGGGCTCGACACCCACCCACAACTTCCAGCCACGCTGTTCAATGCGCTGAATTTGATGCTTGAGCAACTGGCGCGAACAGGTTTGGAGAGGCTGCCCACCGGCGTAGCCGTCGCACACCGCGTGCGCTACCCCTGGCATAAACGGCAGCGGCTGTAGGCTGTCAACTTGCACCCGCGCGTAATATTCGCTGCGCGCACCAAAGCGCCCCAGCCCGGTGCCCCAAATGCTGGGGCCGGCAAAGCCGGCACCTTGCTCCACCCACTCCTGCAAGTTGTCCAGCGGCACCAACTTGCCTTTGGCCACACCGTGCAAATCACAAAACTGCGTCAGGATCGAATGAATGCCTTGTGCCTTGAGATCAGCGATTTTGGCGTTGTAGAAGTTCATGATAGTTTTAGGCTCCAGCCCTTATACGATAAGCGTTGGCAGCTATGAAAATAATTTTGATAAAGATGCCGCGCTCGACCCGCCGCAACGGGTCCCAACGTCGCTTACACCGGGGAGTCGATGCGAATCCAGGTGGTCTTGGTCTCGGTGTATTTGTCAAACGCGTGCAGCGATTTGTCACGCCCTACCCCGCTTTGCTTGTAGCCGCCAAACGGCACCGTGATGTCGTCTTCGTCGTACTGGTTCACATGTACGGTACCCGCCCGCAGCGCGCGCGCCACGCCATGCGCCTGGTTGATGTCACGCGTCCACACCGCCGCCTGCAAGCCATAGACACTGGCATTGGCCTGACGCACGGCATCTGCCGCGTCGGTAAACGGCAGCACCGACAGCACCGGGCCAAAGATCTCCTCGCGGCAGATGGTCATGGTGGGTTTGACCCCGGCAAAGATCGTGGGCTGCACATAAAAACCACCCGACTGCGTCAGCGCCTGCTCGCCACCAAACAGCAGCGCCGCACCTTCGGCCCGGCCAGAGGCCACATAGCGCAGCACGTTGTCCATTTGCACCTTGTCAACGATGGCTCCCATCACCGTCGCCTTGTCCAGTGGATTGCCCGGCAAATATTGCGGGGCCAGCGCAACCGCACCCTCCAAAAACTGGTCGTAGATGCTGGCCTGCACATACAGGCGCGACGGCGCGTTGCAACTTTCGCCCTGATTAAAAAAGATGCTGCCCACCGATGCGGCCACAGCGCGGTCCAGGTCGGGGCAATCGGCAAAAACAATGTTGGGCGACTTGCCGCCCAGCTCGGTCCAGGCACGCTTCAAGTTGCTTTGCCCGGCCATCACATGAATCTGCTTGCCCACACGCGTGCTGCCGGTGAAGGCAATGCAATCGACATCCATGTGCAGCGCCAGCGGCGAGCCGGCTTCCGGGCCAAAGCCCGGAACCACGTTGAACACGCCGGGTGGAATACCTGCATCGAGTGCCAGCTCCGCCAACCGCAACGCCGTCAAAGGCGACTTTTCGCTGGGCTTGAGCACCACCGAATTGCCAGCCGCCAACGCCGGGGCGATCTTCCAGGCAGCCATGATCATCGGGTAATTCCAGGGCACGATCACGCCCACCACGCCCATCGGCTCACGGGTGATCATCGCCAAAGCAGTGCTCGCAGTCGGCGCAATTTCGTCATAAATCTTGTCCACCGCTTCACCGTACCAGCGAATGCAGTTGGACGCGCTGTTGACATCGACACTGCGCGCGTACTGAATCGGCTTGCCCATGTCCAGCGTTTCCATCAGCGCCAACTCATCAGCGTGGGCCAGCAGTTGGTCGGCAAACTTGATCAGAATGCGCTTGCGCGCTGCTGGCGCCAGCCCGCACCAGCGCTTGTCGTCAAACGCCGCCCGCCCTGCGGCCACGGCAGCATCAATGTCAGCCTGATCGCAGCGCGCGACCTGCGCCAGCACCCGGCCATCGACCGGCGAAATGCAGTCAAAAACCTGCCCGCTGCGGGCGCCACAGCGCTCGCCGTTGATCCAGGCCCGTCCGTCATAAACCACTTGTGTCATGTTTAAACTTTCAAAAATAATAGCTGCTTGCGCCCCATACATACAACACGCATTCGCGGCGGGGGCGCCGCTCCCACGGAACACCGGTGTTGTTTCACGTTAGCCTCCATGGCCGCAAAACCACCCCGAAGCATGAAATACAACATATTTTGTACAACCCGCTGAAGTGGGGTCAGAGCCGTTCCGCCGCGCGGCCGGATCTGACCCCACTTCAGCTACCAGCTACGCCGTCAATGTTGTTACCGAACACCATACAGGTATTGCACGTTGATCAATGAGCGACAGCGCTGAAGGTCTTTCCCGCAGAATTAACCAGCCTGTAGCGCCGCAGTCTCGGCGCGCACCGCCGCCACCATCTCCCGCTCACGCTGGCGGGTCTGGCGCGCCACCCAGATGCTGTAACCAATCACCACCGTCGTCACCGAAACAATCAGCAAAGTGGCAGCAGCATAAATGGTCGGATTGATGCCCCGGCGGGCGTAGCCAAATATAACTTGTGGCAAGGTGTTGACCCCTGGCCCGGACAAAAATTCAGCAATCACCACATCGTCAAACGACAAGGTAAACGCCAGCAAAAATGCCGCCGCCACCGCCTGCACAATGTTGGGCAGCGTCACCAAAAAGAACACCTGCAACGGCCGCGCGCCCAAGTCCATGGCAGCCTCTTCAATGGAACGATCCATCTCCAGCAGGCGCGACTGCACCACCACCATGCCGTAAGCCATGCCCAGTAGCGTGTGCCCGAGCACAATCGTCAACATGCCGCGCTGCGGCCAGCCAAAGGCGTTCTGAATGCCCACCATCAGCAGCAACAAGGACAGTCCAATAACCACCTCGGGCATCACCAGCGGCGCGTTGACCATGCCGGAAAACAGCGTGCGCCCGGGAAAGCGCCGGTAGCGCACCAGCACAAACGCGGCAAAGGTGGCCATCACGGCAGAGGCCATACCCGCAGCAAGAGCCACCTTGATCGACAGCCAAAAGCCATCCACAATTTTGGTGTCGTGCGTCAGTGCCTCGTACCAGCGCAAAGAAAACCCGGTGAACTCGGCATCCTGGCGGGTACTGTTAAACGAAAACAGCACCATGAAAATCAGCGGCAGATAAAGAAACAAATAGGTCAGGCTCAACCAGGCCTTGCCAACATATCTTCCAAGAAACTGATTCATTTGCAGCCCTTCAATTTAGCCAAGGCAAAAAACATCCGCGCACCCATAACGCCCAGCGTGAATGTCGCGGAACTGGCTTTGCCAGGCCGCAGACATTGCCCCCATCGGGGGGAAGACGCGAAGCGGCTCAGGGGGGTCACCGTTCTTCTCCGGTGAAATGGTAATAGATAGCCAACGGCACCACGATCAGCCCGATCATCACCACCGCCAACGCAGAGGCACGGGGCCAGTTGTTGCTGGTGAACATTTCGTCCCACACGACCCGGCCAATCATGATGTTCTCGGGGCCACCGAGCAGGGAAGGAATCACAAATTCGCCCACCGCCGGAATGAACACCAGCATGAAGCCAGCAACGATGCCGGCCTTGGACAGCGGCACCGTCACCAGCCAAAAAGCCTTGAACGGCGAGGCGCCCAGGTCATAAGCGGCCTCAAGCAACCTGAAGTCCATCTTGACCAAATTGGCGTACAGCGGCAGCACCATGAACGGCAAATACACATACGTCATGCCGACCAGCATCGATACATTGGTGTAGAGCATCTGAACCGGCTCGACCGTCAAACCCAGCGCCATCAGCAATTGGTTGACCACACCCTGATCCGCCAGAATGCCTTTCCAGGCATAGACACGCAGCAAAAACGACGTCCAAAACGGCAGCATCACCATCATCAGCAAAGCCGGACGCACACTGGGCCTGGAGCGTGCAATAAAGTACGCAAACGGGTAGCCAATCAACAAACACAGCACGGCAGTACACAGCGCGTACCAAATCGAGCGCACATAGGCTTCGATGTAAAGCGTCTGGAACAAACTGCCATCACCGGCTTGGAAGATGGTGTAGTAATTTTCATACTTGAGGTGGAGCAAACCGGTCTCAGAGTCCCAGATCGGCTTGAACGGCGAAATGTCGTTGCCCATATCGACAAAGCTGATGTACAGCAAAATCAAAAACGGCAACAGAAAAAACACCACCAGCCAGGTGTAGGGCACGCCGATGACAAAACGTTTGCCGGGAACCCGCAAAGAAAGTGCCATGATGAATTCCTGATGTGGGCTCAGTCGCGCAACACAACACCAGCGCGGTCATCCCACCAGAAATAGACCTCGTCTTCCCAGGTGATGTCGCAAAGCTCGTGGCGCGAGGTGTTGGCCTCGGTGATCTTGACTCGGCTGCCGTCGCTGGCTTTGACAATGTAGGTGTTGTACGAGCCAAAGTAAGCGATCTCCTTAACGCGGCCGGTAAACAGGTTTTGGGGTACAGCAGGGCGGACTTTGTCGATTTCAATTTTTTCCGGCCGCACCGCAATTGTCGCGGGCATATGCAGCGCACCGCTCACGCCGTGCCCCACCTGCACCTGGCCAATGGCCGTTTGCACCGCGCAGTGGTCAACCTCATCGACACTGATCTTGCCGTCAAACAGGTTCACGTTGCCAATAAAGTCAGCGACAAAACGGTTGGTTGGGTGCTCATAAACTTCTTCGGGCGAGCCCACTTGCAGCACCCGCCCTTTGCTCATCACCGCAATGCGGCTGGCCATGGTCATGGCTTCTTCCTGGTCGTGCGTCACCATGACACAGGTCACACCCACCTTTTCGATGATGTTGACCAGCTCAAACTGGGTTTGCTCGCGCAGCTTTTTGTCCAGCGCGCCCAGTGGTTCATCCAGCAACAGCACTTTGGGCTTTTTGGCCAGGCTGCGTGCCAGCGCCACGCGCTGTTGCTGCCCGCCTGAGAGCTGGTGCGGCTTGCGCTTGGCGTAGGCACCCAGTTGCACCAGGTCGAGCATTTCGCCGACGCGCTGCTGCACCTCGGCCTTGGGCAAACCTTCACGCTTCAGACCAAAGGCGATGTTTTCCCACAGGTCCAGGTGAGGAAACAGCGCATAACTCTGAAACATCATATTGAACGGCCGCACGTACGGGGCCAGCGGTGCAACGTCCTGGCCACTGAGCAAAATGCGCCCTGAGGTCGGCTTTTCAAACCCGGCCAGCATGCGCAACAGTGTGGATTTACCACAGCCTGAACTGCCCAGCAAGGCAAAAATTTCGCCCTGTTTGATCGACAGGTTCACCTCATCGACCGCCACCGCCTCGTCAAAACGCTTGACCAGCTTTTCAGTGACCAGATAGTTGTCTTTTGGAGTTGGTTCAGCCATGCTCAGACCTCGGGTGGGCGCACTTGGTGCAATAAAAAAGGCTGTTCATACAGTGCGTACAAACAGCCCGTTGGTTCTAACTCAGCAAGCGCTTATTTGCCCTTTTTGAAGCTGTTGTAAGCCGTGGCCATGGCTTCGCGGGCTTCGTTGGT
Organism: Rhodoferax sp.; assembly: GCA_028711355.1. Lineage (GTDB taxonomy): Bacteria > Pseudomonadota > Gammaproteobacteria > Burkholderiales > Burkholderiaceae_C > Rhodoferax. The sequence goes on along the minus strand of JAQTSL010000129.1, from coordinate 404 downwards.
AAAGCTCGACGGCGGAATCATCTTGGCGAAATAATCGGCATCGACAAAGATCGTCTTGTTGCCCGAAATCTCGGGTTTGATCTGCGCAATGGCGGCCTTGTTGGCAGTCGGGTAGTTCATCTCGTTGGTCATCTTGGCCGCACTTTCGGCACGCAGGTAGTAGTCAATGAAAGCCATCGCATTGTTGGGGTGCTTGGCATCTTTGGTGATGGCCATGGTGTCAAAGAAAATCAACGCGCCGGTGCTGGGCAACAGTGCTTCGATCTCGTCCTTGGACTTGTTCTCTTTGGCGCGACCGGCAGCAATGTTGATGTCACCTGACCAGCCAATGGCCACGCAGGCCTTGCCACCGGCAATGTCGTCGATCATGGTCGAACTAAAGATGCGCACGTCTTTGCGAACCT
>JAQTSL010000128.1 GCA_028711355.1 Rhodoferax sp. | reverse complement strand
CAGGCTGCGGTATGGTAGGGCGACTGGTCATGGCTCGCCTCTTGGGCGCCCAGACCAATCGCCGCTACGCCGCCAGTGCAAGTTACGCCATTCAGGCACTTGGAACGCTGCTCTTATGGACAACTGGCCTCGATCAACTTGCGTTCATCGTGTTGGGGATCGTGCTGTTTGGCCTGGGCATCGGCAACGCAACATCGCTGCCACCGCTGATTGCGCAATCGGACTTTGCACGCGTAGATGTACCGCGTGTGGTGGCGAGATGCGTCGCATTTTCTCAGGCGCTGTATGCTTTTGCGCCGGTAGCGCTCGCAGTTCTGCTGATAGACGATGGTCATGGTGCGCGGACTACCGGCATCGGCACCCATTCCTACTTTTTTGCAGTTTTCTTGATTCAGTGCCTGGCCATCGTATGTATGCTTGCGGGAAGGAATTCAAAGGCGTCACATCTTTGACCAGGAATATGAAGGTGATGCGCTTACGGTCGGTCGGTCGGTCGCGAATGTGTGAGTCTGCATGGCGGGTACCCACTTTGACGTGCAGCCAAGGTGGTAAAACGCACCAAAGTAAGGCATTCTCTGTCGCTACCGCCTACCAATTTCCACTTGCAAACCACCCCCGCGTAACTCGTTGATTTCATTGAATGTGCCCTTGTGAAAAGTCAAGAGGCCAACTGAGAACAGAGAGAGAAAACGGGGCAATTTTGAGTAAAAACAGCCAAAATCGTGTGCTTTTGATAGCAGAAAAGTCACCAGGCGAACGCCGTAAGTGCGCGTAAATATTGGGGATTTCCCAAAAGAAAAGCCCAACTGAAAAGAGTTGGGCTAAATATGACTGGTGGTGGTAGGTGGACTTGAACCACCGACATCAGCATTATGAATGCTGCGCTCTAACCAACTGAGCTATACCACCAGCGGAGCGGCATTATAGGGGCAATCACAGGCTTGTTTTGGCACGGCATACGCTGCTGTGGCCAGGCTTCAGCGATGTGTGAAAACCGCCTGACGCTTGTTGACAAAGGCGTCCATGCCTTCTTTTTGGTCGGCGGTGGCAAACAAGGCGTGAAACAGGCGGCGCTCAAACACGATGCCGTCGCTTAAAGTGCCCTCAAACGCGCGGTTGACCGACTCTTTGGCCGCCATGGTGGCTATTTGAGAATAGTTGCTGATCATCAGTGCGGCGCCCAGCGTTTCTTCCATCAGCTTGTCCAGCGGCACCACCCGGCTGACCAGCCCGGCGCGTTCGGCCTCGGCGGCGTCCATCATGCGCCCGGTTAGCGCCAGATCCATGGCTTTGGCTTTGCCGACAGCGCGCGGCAGGCGTTGCGTGCCGCCAGCGCCGGGGATGATGCCCAGTTTGATTTCGGGCTGGCCAAAGCGCGCGTTGTCGGCGGCGATGATGAAGTCGCACATCATCGCCAGCTCACAGCCGCCACCCAGCGCAAAGCCGCTGACCGCCGCAATGACGGGCTTGCGCACTGCGCGAATTTTTTCCCAGTTGCGGGTGATGAAGTCGTCTTTATAGACATCGGCAAAGCTGTAGCTGGCCATGCCGCCAATGTCGGCACCCGCCGCAAAAGCCTTTTCGCTGCCCGTGATGATCATGCAGTGGATGGCCGGGTTGGCATCAAACGCGTGCAGCGCCTGGCCCAGCTCGGTCATCAGTTGGTCGTTCAGGGCGTTGAGTTGCTTGGGGCGGTTCAGCGTGATGATGCCCACTTTGTCGGCTTCAGTGCGGCTGGTGATGAGTTCAAAAGTCATGGTTTTCTCCGGTTGAATTGGGCAAATAATTTGTATGAAAAAAAGGCCTCTAGCACAGGTGCATCAAGCGTGAGCAGCTATTGATTTTGATATCTTTTCAGCCAGCCACGACTGCGCCAAGGCGGCGTCGTGCACAACCAGTTCGACTTGTTTGATGTCAGCGGGCAGTGTCACCTTGAGTGTGATCAGGCGCTGGTTGCGGGCCACTAACGCATCAAAGCGGGTGGCTGTCCCCAGCATCATGGGTAGTTCCTCGAGCTGGGTCAGCCGCCAGCCTTGGCGGGCTTTGGGCTTGCCCAGCGCCACGCCCAGCCATTCGTCGCCAGCGGCAAAGCCGGCGTACTCAGCCGCGCTGTTACAAAGCACGTTTTTGATGCGAACGCCGGCCGATTCAGTGATACGCAAGCCAAGTTGGTCGGCCAGCGTTGCCGGCTCGGGCTGGTTGTGGATGCCCTGTTTTTTCAGCAAAGTTATTACCGGCAGGTCCGCCGTGCCGTGCACCCACTGGGCCAGCCGCTTGGCCAGGGGCGCACCCCCCAGTTCGGTCACCACGGCCAGCACGTCGGCCTCGGTCAGCAGGCCGCCCTGGCAGCGCTGCCACAGCGTGCGCATGACCTCGTCCAAACTGCTTTTGCTGCTCTGGCGCAGACTCAAATCCAGGCTCAGCGCTATCAGAGCGCCCTTGGTGTAGTAACTGACGGTGGCGTTGCCAGTGTTTTCGTCGGGCCGGTAGTACTTGACCCAGGCGTCAAAGCTGGCTTGTGCCACACTTTGCACCTGGCGACCGGGCGTTTGCAATACCTGGTTGATGGTTTTGCCCAACAGCGTGAGGTAAGTGGCATCGTCCATCAGGCCGGCGCGGCGCAACAGCAAATCATCAAAATAACTGGTGAAGCCTTCAAAAAACCACAGCAGTTCGGTGTAGTTTTCTTGCGCGTAGTCGTAGCAGGCAAATTCGGCCGGGCGCAGGCGTTTGACGTTCCAGGTGTGAAAGTATTCGTGGCTGATCAGCCCCAGCAAGGTGGTGTAGCCGTCGCTGGCGGTCAAAGTTTTAGGTTGATTCAGGCGCGGCAAATCGGCGCGTTTGCAGATCAGCGCGGTGCAGTTGCGATGCTCCAGACCGCCATAGCCGTTTTCAACCGCGTTGAGCATGAACAGGTAGTGGCGATGTGGCGGCTGGCTTTGGCGTCGGTCAGGCTGGCCATGCCAAAAATTGATTTCGGTCTCGCAGATGGCTTGTGTGTCAGCCAGCAGGCGCGCACTGTCAAAACTGGCCGGTGCACCCGCCACCACCAGGCGGTGTTGAATGCCGCCGGCGCTAAAAGTGCCGCTCCAGAACGGTCCCATTTCGACCGGTGAATCCACCAATTCGTCGTAGTTGGCGGCCACGTAACGGCCAAAACCCCGGGCGTTGACTTTGGCGGGCGTTAATGCGGTCGCCACCTGCCAGTCAAGGCTCAAACCACCATGGCTGATGGCCAGACCGTGGGATGATTGCTCATGGCCGTGCACCCGCAGGCACAGACTGGTGCCGTTAAAAAACGCCCGCTCATCACCCAGCCAGGCAGTGCGCACCGAGGCATCTTGCGCATACACCCGATAAATGAGTTCCAGGGGCTGGTCCGCGGCGCAGTGCGCCCGCCAGGTGCATTTGTCAAGCTGGCAGATGGCGACCTCGGCGTGCTTTTGGCTGGCCCTGAGCTGCTGCAAATTTCTGGAAAACTCGCGCACCAGGTAGCTGCCCGGAATCCAGACCGGCAAACTCACGATTTGCTCGGCGCTGGGTCGGGCAATGGTCAGCGTCACCTCAAACTGATGCGAATATATAAATGCTGCGCTGACCTCGTAGTTGATGGCGGGCAGCGCGCTGGCACGCTGACTATTGGTGCGGGTTGCCATTGCGCTTAGCTGCCCGGGTGCGCCAGGCGCTTTTCAACCTGGTCGGGACCCACCGCCCCCGGTACCCGGCTGCCATCGGCAAAGATCAGCGTGGGGGTTCCAGTAATTTTGAATTTGCGGCCAAGCTCGACATTGCGCGTGAGTGCGGCGGTGTCGCAACTGGCCGTGGGCAACGGCACGTCGCGCACCATCCAGTCTTGCCAGACTTTGGCCTGGTCTTTGGCGCACCAGATGCCCTTGGATTTTTCAACTGAATCGACGCCCAGAATCGGGTACAAAAACAGGTGAATCGTGACGTTGTTGACCTTTTGCAGATCACGCTCAAAGCGTTTGCAATAGCCGCAGTTGGGGTCTTCAAACACCGCCAGTTGGCGCTTGCCGTTGCCGCGCACGATGGTAAACGCGTCTTTGAACGGCAGTGCGTCAAATTTGACCGCCGTGAGTTTGTCCACCCGTTCTTCGGTCAGGTTGCGCCGCTGCTGGGTATCGATCAGGTTGCCCTGGATCAGGTAATTGCCCTGACTGTCGGTGTAGTAGATGTCGGTGCCGTTGACGCGAATCTCAAAAAGACCGGGGATCGGGGTTTTGCTGATTTCGTCGATCTTGGGAAATTGCGGGATGCGCTCACCCAGGTTTTTGCGGATCACCGTGTCCTGCGCAAAAACCGGGGCGCACAGCAGGGCGCTCAACAGGGCGATCAAGCTAGGTGCGCGCAAAAGGCGTTGTTTCATGGGGATTCTCGGTAGGGAGGGAAGTGGGTCTGAGCCGGTGTCGATGTAAAAGTTCGTACACCAGCTAACTGCTACAAGCCCATAGCGTAGCGCGCGGCGCGGTCTTTGGTCGGGCCACTCAGGTCAAAACCCTTCATGCCCCAGTTGCGCAGCGTCTGCCAGGCGCTGCCACGCTGCGAGAACAGGCGTTGCAGGCCGTCCATGGCCAGCGCGGTGGTGCTGACTTCGGTGCGCCGGGCACGTTCATACTGACGCAGCAGTTTGGCGTCGCCGACGCTGCGCCAGTAAGCGCGTGCGTGCAGAATGCGCACCAGTTCGGCCACGTCACCCAGCCCCAGGTTCAGGCCCTGGCCGGCCAGCGGATGCACCGTGTGCGCCGCGTCACCCGCCAATGCCCAGGATTGCCCGGCCGCGCTGCTGCCGATCCAGCGGCTGGCCTGCGCGTTTTGCAGCGGCCAACTGGCACGCTGGCTGATCAACTTTAAAGTGCCCAGGCTGCCTTGGCTGATTTTCTCAAGCTCGGCGCAAAAGGCGGCATCGGTTTCGGCCAGTAGTTCAGGCGCGCGCGTTGCCTGCGCCGACCAGACCGCGGCCACGGTGTTTCCTTGCGGCCCGTCCAACGGTAATAACGCCAGTATCTCGCCCTGCGTAAACCATTGGCGTGCCACCTGCCCGTGCGGTTGCTCGCATTGCAAGCGCGCGGCAATGGCGTGTTGTGGGTAACGCACCACGTCAAATTCAACGCCCAGCTCGAAGCGGGTTTGGCTGGTTTTGCCTTCACACACCACGGTTAGTGCGGCCGGTTGTGGACTGTCGAGAACTTCGATTTGTGGCTGAAATCGCAGCGCCTCGGCCAACTGGGCTTCCAGCGCCGGCACATCCACAATCCAGGTCAGCGCCGGTACCGCCAGCTCGGCGGCAGAAAAATGCACCGCACCGCCGTCGTCGCCGCAGACCTGCATATCGGTGACCGCAGTGGCGTGCCGCGCGTCGGGCCAGCAGCGCACCGACTCCAGCAGCGCGCGGGAACTGGCGTTCAGCGCGTAGGCGCGCACGTCGGGCCCGGTCGTAGTTATCGGCTGTGTCACCAGGCCAATGTGCAGCCGCTCGCGCGCCAGCAACAGCGCCAGCGTGTGGCCAACAATACCGCCGCCGCGGATGCAAATATCAAGGGGTTGCTTCATGCGCGGCATTGTAGAAGTGAGCTGATGGCGACTGGGGGGCAGGGCATTTTTTGGGGTAACGCGACCGCAGGCGAGCGTCATGCCGCGTCATGGATAATCCAACGCTTTCCCAGCTCGGGCAGCAGAACCTAGGATTTGTATGAAATGTGGCATCGTGGGCTTGCCCAATGTGGGTAAATCGACCCTGTTCAACGCGCTGACCAAGGCCGGCATCGCGGCCGAGAACTATCCCTTTTGCACCATTGAGCCCAATGTCGGCATCGTGGAGGTGCCCGACGTCCGACTCGACGCTTTGAGCGCCATCGTGCATCCGGAACGGGTGCAGCGCGCGGTGGTCGAGTTTGTTGACATTGCTGGTCTGGTCGCAGGTGCCAGCACTGGCGAAGGTCTGGGCAACAAGTTTCTGGCGCACATCCGTGAGACCGACGCGGTCATCAACGTGGTGCGCTGCTTTGAAGACGACAACGTGATTCACGTGGCTGGCAAGGTCGATCCGATCTCCGACATCGAGGTGATCCAGACCGAGCTGTGTCTGGCCGATCTGAGCACGGTAGAAAAAGCGCTGACACGCTACCAAAAGGCCGCCAAATCGGGCGGCGATAAAGAAGCGGCCAAGCTGGTGGACATTCTGGAGCGCTGCCAGATTGCGCTCAACGACACCAAGCCGGTGCGCACGGTAGCGTTCAGCAAAGAAGAGCAGCCGCTCTTGAAACAGTTTTTTTTGATTACCGCCAAGCCGGCCATGTTTGTCGCCAACGTGTCCGAAGACGGCTTTCACAACAACCCGCTGCTGGACCAACTGGTGGCCTTCGCGCAGGCGCAGCACGCCCCGGTGGTGGCCATCTGCGCCAAGCTGGAAGCCGAAATGGCTGACATGAGCGACGACGACCGCCAGATGTTTCTGGAAGAAATGGGCCTGCACGAGCCCGGCCTGAACCGCCTGATCCGCGCTGCCTACGAGCTGCTGGGGCTGCAAACCTACTTTACCGCCGGTGTCAAAGAGGTGCGCGCCTGGACCATCCACCAGGGCGACACCGGTCCGCAGGCGGCCGGCGTGATCCACACCGACTTCGAGAAAGGTTACATCCGCGCGCAGACCATCGCCTTTGATGATTTTGTCGCTTTCAAGGGCGAGCAGGGCGCCAAAGACGCCGGCAAGATGCGCGCCGAAGGCAAAGACTACGTCGTCAAAGACGGCGACGTGATGAACTTTCTCTTTAGTTCCTGAAACTTCAAGCCGCCTCGGCGGTTGCCGAATCTTCCAGCCGGGCCGCAGCCAGCAGCTCTGGCAGGTGCGCTTGCAGTGCCTGGCCGACAGCCGCGTCGATGCGCCCGCTCTTTTGCAGCTCGTGCATGAACAAACCGGCCGCCTCCAGCGACAGGCCTTGCCGGTACGGCCGGTCTTGCACCATCGCCTGAAAAATATCTGCCACGCGCAGGATGCGCGCTTCGATCGGCAACTGGGCGGCGTCGATGCCGTCGGGGTAGCCCAGGCCGCCGGGCTCTTCGTGGTGGCTGCCGGCCCACAGCTGGATGTCTTCAAAGCCGTCGATATTGCGCAGGATCTGTTTGGTCTCAAAACTGTGCGCGTTCATCAGCAGGCGTTCGTTCTGGTCGAGTCCAGCCGGTTTGTCCAGAATTTCGTCGGGCACGCGCAGCTTGCCCAGGTCGTGCAGCAAACCGGCAATTTGCAGCTTTTCGCATTGTTCTGGCGCCAAACCAAGGAGTTGCCCCAGTCGTGCGGCCACCTGCGCCACGCCGCGCGAATGGGTAAAGGTAAACGGGCTCTTGGCGTCAACGATGCGGGCAAAAATCTCGGCCAGTTGCTGCAACTCGGCGGGCGTGGCGGCGTAGGGCGTGCCCAGCGCAGCCATGTCGTTCATGTAACCCGCCAGCGCACGCGGCTCCATGCGCAGCCAAAATGACTCGTGCGCTGAAATTTGCAGAAACGCGTCCACCAGTCGCGGCGAAAAATAAGAGCCTTTGCGGATGGTGATCTCGTGGCGCGTGCTGTCGCGCTGTTGCAGTATCTTGCCACTGGTGTAGTGCTGCGCCATCAGCGCATCGACCCGGTCCATCAGCAGGATCAGGTTCGCGGGGATGGCAACTTGGGGTGAAACACCCTCGCGCACCATCACGTCCCAACGCGTGTGATGGTAAAGAATGGGCAGAGCCATGCGCGCCAGCGGGCAAAAGTCTTTCAGCAAGTCATGCCCAAAGCGGGTATACGCCGGGGAGCCGGTCCATTCGAATTGGTGCGTCAAATGGTGGTGCGCGGCGGTGCTTGATACGCCAATGTCGTGCAGGATGCCCAGATCAAAGATGAACAGCACCTCGTCTTGCGACCAGTTCATGGCTTTGGCGCATTCGGCCGCCATCACGCCGACGCGTTTGCCGTGCGCAATGTCATCGACACCCACCAGGTCAAGGGCGTCCGACAGCGCGTAGATGACTTGTCGCAGGTCGGCTTGAATAGGCATGGCGGCGGCGTGTTGATTGGGTTGGTGCGGATTGTGCCGCTTTCTTAAGCAGTTGGCGCCAGTGCTGATGGTCTGTTTTGCAAGACTCAAGAACCAAACAGCACCACCAGCGCTGATGTTATGACCAAATAGCGTCCAAACTTGCCAATGGCCATATAGACCAGGCAGGGCCAGAACGGCAGTTTGAGCCAGCCCGCCACCGCGCACAGCGGGTCGCCCACCAATGGCAACCAGGCCAGCAGGCAGGCCTTGGGGCCAAGCCGCTCCAGCCAGTCAAGCGCGCGCAACTGGTGCTTGCCGTGCTGGTGCCGCGCCACCACCCGGTGCGACGCCAGACCGATCCACCAGGTGACCGCGCCGCCCAACGTGTTGCCCAGCGTGGCCATGCCAATCGCGCTCCAGAACAGGTGAGGGTTGAGCTGCACCAGGGCAAACACCGCCGGTTCTGAACCCACCGGTAGCAGCGTGGCCGAGGCAAACGCGATGACAAAAACGCTGCTCAAGCCGTGTTTTGGCAGGGCTAGCCAGATGAGCAGCAGGTCGATCCAATGTTCCATGAGGGCTGGAGTATAGGAATGCCCGTGCTGCCCGCCGTGCGCCAGGGTCATGCAGGGCGTGCTGCATTAGTTTGCGCCAAAGCGGTCTGATGGTCTGCGCTGATACACACACCACTTTGAATCGCACTCGCGCCCAGTTGCCGCTTTTTTGGGCAGTTAGAATCTGCCGCCTGACCGGCAACCATGTTCTGCGTGCTTTGGCAAACAGGCTTTTCTGGCGGCAGACTCACCCAATTTTTTTATCACCCTCGTGCACGCGCAATGAACATCGGCCGGTATTTGCTGCCCAACGCGGTCTTTGTGGCACCCATGGCGGGCGTCACCGACCGTCCGTTTCGTACGCTGTGCAAGCGCCTCGGTGCGGGTTACGCGGTCAGCGAGATGATCACCAGCCGCCCTGATTTGCAGAATTCGCGCAAAACATCGCGGCGCGCCGACCATGCTGGCGAAGCCGGGCCGATTGCTGTGCAGATTGCTGGTACCGACCCGCCGATGATGGCAAATGCCGCCCGTTACAACATCGATCGCGGTGCTCAGATCATCGACATCAACATGGGCTGCCCGGCCAAAAAGGTTTGCAACACCTGGGCTGGCTCGGCGCTGATGCAAAACGAACGCCTGGCCATCGACATCGTGCAAGCGGTGGTGGCGGCCTGCGCGCCGCTGGGTGTGCCGGTCACTTTAAAGATGCGCACCGGTTGGTGCCAGGCACACAAAAATGCGCTCACGCTGGCGCGCGCTGCCCAAGACGCAGGCGTGCAAATGCTCGCGGTGCACGGCCGCACGCGTGAGCAGGGCTACCAGGGAGAGGCCGAATACG
>JAQTSL010000127.1 GCA_028711355.1 Rhodoferax sp. | reverse complement strand
TGTCCTCTGGCGAACGACAGCTTCCAAGTGTCGGGAACCGAAAAACTCAAAAACTGGACCGGCGTCGGAAATGACCGTTTCGGAGAACTCGACGGAAATTTCTGGCTCACGATGAGCGACCGGTTACGCGACCAATAGCCGGCATTGATCAGCATCCGTTATGCAGAATTCCAAATTGGCCTTGAGTTATCCAAACCTATCAGTTGTCACTTCCCGACATAGTGCACCAGCGTCAAGGACTAACTCTTTAGCCTTACTTTAAGCATCTCGCGCAACTTTGAAACCCGCACCGGCTGAAAACCACACTCAGATCGCGTAACCAGCAAGTCGGCGCAGCCGGGTAGAAACCAGTCAGAAACGTCATCGATGGCCAGCCAGGGCGTATCCATTGGGCAGTGTTGCCTGATCCACTTTCTGCACTCCCATTCGCGATGATGTTGCAATAAATGGGGTGGTATCCAGCCTTCATCGTCGGTGCGCGCAACGGAAGGTGTTACGTCAATAACCAGAGTCCTGATGTCAGATGAGAAATAAGCCTGCAATTCCGGGAGCCGATGGTCGTATCGCCAACTTGAGCTAATGACGACATCCACATGCATGTTTTCACGCAGTACATCCTCGATCAGCGGTAACTGACAGAAAAATGCTTCTTTGCGGCAGGGGTCGGGATGTGTGACACCATCGAAGTCTAAAAAGAGGATGCAGTTCATCCAACGATTGTGCCCACAGATGCGTCAGATGTTGTCGCAATCAGTTGCTATCATGCGTCCATGGATCGCAACTTCGAACGTCTTCTCCAGACTCTTCAACTGATACCTGCGCGGGGAAAAATCTCCACGTCGATGTTGCAGGAACGGTTGAAAAATCTTGGGTACGATGTCAACGTTCGAACAGTTCAACGGGATCTGGAATCCCTGACTATTCCTTTCGGTCTGGAGTGCGACAACCGCAACAAGCCATATGGCTGGTACTGGGCCAACGAGACCAAACGGATCACGGTGCCCGGCATGGATGCCAACCAGGCGCTCAGCTTGCGCTTGTTGCGGATCTATCTCATTGATTTGCTCCCGGAATCAACTGTGCAGGAGCTACAGCCCTATTTCAACGAGGCTGACAACAAGCTCAATCAGCACTATGGCAACACCGCAGTGCAACGCTGGCTCGAAAAGGTGGCCATCGTGCCAGCCGCACAGCCCTTGCTTGCGCCACCGGTCAAGCGCGCTGTGCATGACGCCGTGACCCAAGGCTTGCTGTCTGAGCGACAACTCGATGTCAAATACAGCAGCCCCGGTGGCAAGCAGGCCAAGTCCGCCACGGTTCACCCGCTTGGCCTGGTCCAACATGGTGTGGTGCAGTACCTTGTCGCCACCTTTTTTGACTACGATGACCCGCGGTTGCTGCCACTGCATCGCATTGAGTCCGCGACGGTTCTTGACGCGACCTCCAGCACGCCGCCTGACTTCACGCTAACGAGATACATCGCGCAGGGTGCCTTCGGTTTCGGCACACAGCGTGGCAACACCAAACCAATCCGACTGGTGGCGGTATTTAATGCGCAATCCGGCGCACATTTGCGCGAATCACCACTTTCAACGGACCAGACGGTTCAAGAGCTGTCCGACGGGCGCTTGCGCTTTACCGCCACGGTGCCCTACACGGAGCGCCTGATCTGGTGGCTGCTGAGTTTCGGCCCATTTGTGAAGGTCGAAAAGCCACTGACGCTTCAGCGTGAAGTAGCATCCCGGTTGCGCGAAGGCGCGGCGCAATATGACCATGCATCGGGGGCTATTGCCGAACCAGGATTGAGCGCACCGCGCTGAATCCCCTCTGGCCACTGTGCCAGGCATCGGCTTAACCGATGTTTTTAGCGACGAATACTGTCGCAATAGTGGGCGACCATGAGCACCTTCAAGGAGATGCATCATGCCCATGAAACCTCCCCTTGATTTTTTCGACAACTTCAAAAACAACTTTCTCAAGGTGGAACAACATGAGTCAAGCCGACGAACTGGAAAAGCTGAGCCAACTCAAAGAAAAGGGGGTGCTTAGCGCAGAAGAATTTTCCGCCAAAAAGGCGGAAATCTTGAATACCAGCAGCCCCAAAGTAAAGAAGTCACGCCGCCTGTTTTGGGCAATACCCCTGCTAATCATCGGCACCATCAGCCTTTTGAATGCGCTTGGCAGTCTTTCTGGCCACACTGGCCCTGTCAGCCCTGTCAGCCCCGCTAGTCCCGTCAAACCTGTTGACCCTGTTGGAAATTCAAATAGTTCAAAACTGCAATGCGATAGCGCCGTCGCCAAGGACACGCTTCAAAGGGCATTTGATCAGTCTCAGTTTGCAAGGACGATGAACCTGAGTGCAGTTTTGATCAGCGATGTCAAAGAGCAAAGCCGGGAGGCGAAAACGGATGCGCTTGTTTGTCGCGCGACTATTACGCTCAACACCACAAGGAAGGCCCCCGTGTCGTACAGGGTGGAGCAAACTTCGGACGGACAATTCCTGTTGACCTTTCAAGTTCTGGACGATACCGAAGGCACAAGTACCACTCCCGTGACACCCTCCACAACGCGGAAAAACCAGGCCACACCAGCGCCGGCAGACTTCGTGACACGTTGTGTAGACGACTTCGTCACCAAATTTCGAAAGGAAGTCGGCGAAGATATTCAAGTCAGAGTCGACATGCTCGATGAATGGGAAGCGCAATGCAAGAACAAGTTTCCCCGATGACTCAACGATTGACATCAGGGAATGACTGACGCGCCATACGACAAATACTGTCGCAACATTGAGCGACCATGAGGACTTCCACGGAGATGCCTCATGCCAAAAAAACGTCAACTTTCCCGCCGCCGCTCCACGGGCTCAATCTTTCAGGAGCTGCCCCTTGAGTCACAGGCCATGCGCTACCTTTCACGCTTTGAACACCCGGATGCGGCATTGCCGATGGAACGTGCAGTGGCCGAAGTAGTTTGCCGCTTGATCCTGTCCTGCAAACCGATGCAACGGGGCAGCGACTTCCTGCGGCTTGGTGCGGCCGCGGCAGGTGGCTTGCTCGTCTGGAGCGAATATGTGCTCGATGGCATGTTCGTCGAACTGCGAAACAAGCACCGCCACGATGAACAAGGCGAGGCAGAAGATGAATCTTTTGAGGATGACACCCGAAGCCATCGGCAACTGGCACTGATGAAAGTCAGCGGTGACCTGATTGATGACGGTGATATGGTTCTCTCTGAGCTCATCGACCCGGAGGAACTCACCAGTCTGCCTAACGACTGGTTCAATCCCCTGATCCGGGGCTACCCACTGCGAAGTCGCTTGGCGCGCGACACCCTTGAGTGGCTACGCAAGTCACCCGCGCCTGAGTCACTACCCCATCAAGTCAATGCCGCATTTCTGGCCGATGGTCTTGGGCTGGATCCGGCGGGTGTGCGACTGCTGGACCTGATTGGGCTTTGCATTGCAGTACCGGCACTCTCCGATGCGCTGGCAAACATCGAAATCAGTGATTTCAAGCGCGGGCTGCGCGTCCTGGCAAACCTTATCGGTTGCAGCGAGGCCGCCATCGAATCACTCTTTCATCCTGATGGCATGTTGCACCGGTGCGGCGTGCTCGAAAACATGCATGACGCTGGTCAACGCCGCCATTTCAGTTCACTGGACGAATTACTCACCTGTCACAACCCACGCCTTCGATCCGCCCTGACACAGCACTTTGAGTCGGCCCAGGCTTTTTTCGCCTCATTCCTGACGACGGCCGCGCCCAGTCTGATCAATCTGCCCAATGTCCACCACCTGAGACGATTCACCGAAATGGCGCTGCCCGCCCTGCGCAATGCAAGCACCCAAGGTGAAGTCGGACTGAACATCATGCTGTACGGCCCACCCGGCACCGGCAAGACCGAGTACGCCAAGCTGCTGGCCCGTGAAGCCGGGTTACAACTGTTTGAAGTGGACTGCGAAGACCGCGATGGCGCCGGACTCAACAGCACGGATCGCATGGGCAGCCTGGTTCTGGCGATGCAGTCGCTAAAGGGTCGGCGCGACGCCATGGTGTTACTCGATGAAGCTGAAGATATCTTCCCCGATACCGGCAACGCAGTGCTGCACCGCCTGTTTGGCGGGCGTGGCGCCACCAGCAAAAGGGACCACAGCAAAGCCTGGATGCACCGCCTGCTGGAACATATGGCCATCCCGGTGATCTGGACCACCAATTCCGTCAGCGACATCGACCCGGCAACGCTCAGGCGCTTCTCGCTGGTACTCAAGATGGGGGAGCCACCGCGCAGCGTCAAGCGTCGGTTGGCAGAGCAGTATCTGGGCGAGCTCAATTTGTCTGCGGCCCAACTGGACGCGATTGCTGCCATGCCGCAGCTCACCCCAGGTCATCTGGAAACCACCGCTCGCACCGTGCGACTGGCCGCTCCTGAAAGCCCGGAGCAAGCCAGTGCTTTCGTAGACCAGCAACTGACAAATGCCAGGCGCGCACTGGGCTTGCCCACCCTGCTCAGAAAGCGGGATGCCGCGATTGCCTACGACACCCAGTTCGTCAACCTCCGGGGTAGTCACAGTGCGGACGCATTGCTGCCAGCTTTGGGTCGGCACCCACGCGCAGCAATGTGCTTTTACGGTGTCCCCGGCACCGGCAAGACCGAGTTTGGCCATCACATCGCACAGCAGCTGGACCGTGAGCTGATCGTCAAGTCGGGCAGCGACTTGCTGAGCCCTTGGGTGGGGCAAACCGAGCAACTGATTGCAAAGATGTTTGAGGACGCAGCCGACCGGGCTGACGAGGTGGTGTTGCTGCTGGACGAAGCCGACACTTTGCTGGCTGACCGCACCCGCGCCGGGGCAAGTTGGGAGGTGTCCCACACCAACGAATTTTTGGCTCAGATGGAGTCCTTTCCCGGTATCTTCATTTGCACCACCAATCTGGTGGAACGTCTGGATGCAGCCGTGCTCAGGCGGTTTCAGTTCCGGCTCGAATTTGAAGCCCTGCGCGCGGAGCAGTTGCTGACTCTGTTTAAACAAACCTTCGCCCGCACGGCCAACCCAAGTGAAGAGTCGGCATTGCGGCGACTGGCCGGCACGGCCGTAACCGCCGACTTTGCCAATGTCGCCCGCCTGTTGCGATTTACGCCCGAGCTCATCAAAGGCGACCTGGTGGCACTGGTCCAGGAGGAGGTGCGCGGCCATCAGGGCCTGACTGGTAATCCTCGGCCGATGGGGTTTATCCAATGACTGGGGATGCATTGCGCCGTCTTGATGCCTTCGCCCGCGTGCAGCCCACGCCTGTACTGAGAGCCTTCGTGGAAGCCTACGCCGCGATGTCACGCCCCTACTGTTTGCCCCGGTTTCTGCCGCTGGACAAAACCAACCAGACTCATCGCCTGGCCGATCAGTTGGGGCCGGGCTTTCCATTCACCAGCGCACAGTGGCCGTGGCCCCTGGAAAACGATGAACCAATGCAGCCAATCGTCCAAATCAACCTGGACAACGCAGGCAAGCTGCTTGGCGAAAACATTGGCGACGGTCTGCTACAATGCTGGGCCCACGCTATGAAAGGCCGCCCCAACCACTGGGATCCGTTGCTACGGATCATTCCCAAGGCGGATATGCTCCAGACGATGGACAGCCACTATCCAAAGGGTGCCAAACGAAATGGGTACAAGAAAGACCATCGGTGTGAGGGTTTGGATGGGCCGGGTGAATGGTGGACCAAGCCCAGGGTCGAGTGGATGGCGATGGGCGGCATGTTCCCTGATCCGATAGAAGTCATGGTCAGGCCGTGGACCCCTGAAAACCTTGGATTCTCTGGCCTGAGTGACGCGCTAAGTTTTGCCGCAGCCATTCACCAGACCGGAATCCCGCTTACTTTTAGGGGGTGCTTCGACCTGATGGAAGGCGTGCGTCTGGGTGGGTATCCGGACGCAGGGCATATCCATCTTTCGGAGTGGCTTGACTGGGAACCCATTCAAAAATCACCGTTGAATTTTGACAACATTCTCGCAACCGGCGGTGTCAGTGTTATTGGCAAGATGCGGGTCGATGGTTGCGATGGGAAACAGTTGCCAGAAAATTATCTTTTCTGGCGTCGAGGGGGTGGTCGGTGGTGACTCCTGATTGCTTGAGAGACTGTGACACACAGTCAAATACAGGCAGTTTGTTCAAAATGAAAGACGTTATCATTCAACGATCTCATGTACCGGAACAGTAAGCGTAACTTCGAAATCGTGCAGTTTTCTAGCGCTAAATCGAGAGATTTTTTATTACAACCACTACAAGGCATAAGGAGGGGTACTCATGGGCATCGTTCTATTGGGGAATAAATTTCCAAATACAGAACACACTGCGCTACTCGAATCAACGAAGGAATTTGAAAAACCTCGCCAGCGACGGCATGAAGTTTGGTTGCTGACTTGTTACATGAGTCTTTCTGGCATTAAGAAATTGATAGAAGAGTTATCTCAGGAAATTAGGGTTACAGACGTATATCTTGCCTTCGATGTTGCTGAAATATTCCGGGAAGGTCCAAACGTGACGTCCGATCGCTTGATCGAGATAGAGCGCTGGTGCCGGACGAGGAGTATTTCCTTTGAGGCAAAACCGTTGTCTTCAGGTTCACTTGTTCACTCGAAGGCCTACGCGATCATTCAACGTGTAGACGGTCAAATCTACGGTGGTGTAACGCTCGTCACTTCTGCAAATTTCACAGACGCGGGCTTCTTTGGAACCAAAAACGTTGAGTTGGGATATCTGTCTAGAACGAAAAAGGATGTTTTGGCTTTTGAAAAACTTTACAACCAACTCTGGAACGACTTCGGGAAAGAACTTGATGGTGAGATACAGGCGGAAAACCAATACCTATTCAAGTATTCATTACTATCGTCCGGATACTTTCTCCACAAATGGGACGGCTCACTTAGTCAAATGCTGGGCATCAGATATGACTTGACAGAATTGGCGAAGGAGCGAGCTCAAATTGATCCAGAACTCAGGTCACTCGGAATCGAACCCGGAGATACCTTCAGTCGGCAAGTATTGGATCTCAAAAATATGCCGAAGAAGGAAATCCCCGCAGGATTCACAAGGTCATTTACAGTTGAAACAAGTTGGGGTAGGTGGTGCCCGATTTCGGTATGGGAAAAGGTAAGTGATCATTCGGCAGAAGTGACCGCCTTCATTAGCGCCTTCCACGATGCCACAACAGACGCGAAAATTCAAATGGCCAGCGCAGAGGCGCAGAAAACGCAAGATAGTCTGATACAGCGTGGACTTATTCGCCCCGTTTCCGCCGATCACATTTCAAGATGGTGCGAAAGAGTGGTTAGCCTGAGAACCAATGAAGCGAAACTGGAAAGGCTCTTTACTGGCTATGAAGAGCATCGCCTGCCGTATGACGTTCAGAATGAAAACGAGGTTGAGGAATTATTCAACAGCATGATTGAGTCAATTGAAATGTCCGGACAGAAGAATAAGACCATGAGCAAGGTGTTAGCCTCAGTTGCGGCTAACAATCTTAAACCTCTGAAACTTCAGTCGGGTGAAATTTCGCAAATCGCAGAGATGATGAAAAATGCCTAGTCGGATAGAAAACGTGTGGCCCGGCTTCGACCTGTTTGGGAACTCAATTCTCCGCGTTACTTGACTGCAACATTTGGGCATCGTTTTTTGTCATCGATATTGACCCATTGGCGCTAGAACGGACAATGGGCGGATGTACGTCAGTTCGGTGGTTTCGGACTCACCCAAAGCGATTCTCAATAAAATGTTATCAGGATCGCTTAAAACCGACCCATCGCGCATCATGCGACGTACTTTGTCGCACAATTAAGAATAATCAGACCCGTTGATTCCCCAAACAAAGGAGGACGGGTATGGATCGCAGATATTTCTTGAAAGGACTCGGGGCCGGAACTGTTGGCCTGAGTCTGCCCCCCACTGCATCGTCGGCACGGTCCTGCAAGATCATTGGTATTGGTGGCGCTGGTTGCAATTTTGTCCTGGCGTCCTCGCGGTCGAGCACGGTTCTGAAGAGTGCGGAAAGTGTGCCTGAATTCATTGGCATCGATCTCGACCTGGAGGTTCTGAACTACGTCGATGCCGACAACGCAGCCATGCCCGGGTGTTCACCCATTAAGACCCTATCGCTCGCCGCGTTAGGCGCAGCAGGGCGAGTTAATCGGGGACGTGCCGCCGCCTTGCGAAAGCGTGACGCATTAAGGGCCATGCTGGTCCGCACAGATGTGGTCATTCTGGTGGCCGGGTTGGGCGGAGGCACAGGCAGCGGTGTCACGCCCATCATGGCCAGGCTGGCGCGTGAAGCTGGCGTGCTGACTGTGGCGGCTGCTGTGACGCCTTTTGCGTTTGAAGGGGAAGTAAGAAACAGAACGGCCGACACTGCATTCAACCACCTCAAACGCGAGGCCGACTTGTTAGTTCGATTTTCCAATCAAGCGTTGAACGACACTACAGGTGACAACATTGACCAGGGTGAATTTTTCGCTCTTCAAAATCAGCGCATCGTGGCTTGCCTGCGCGGCTGGATGGAGGGAGCGAACGATGCGACAAGAACTTGATGACCTTCTTTGCCACCGTTACCCCGACATATTCCGTGACCGGCACGGCGACAGGGCAGAGACTGGCATGTGTTGGGGTTTCGGTTGTGGGGATGGTTGGTTCGACATCATCGATGGCCTGTGCGCGGAGATCACCAGTCAAGTGAAAGCCGGAACGATGCCGCCGGTGGTAGCCCTCCAGGTCAAAGAAAAATCAGGATATCTGCGTTTTTATATCCGTGGTCATTTCAGACGAGATGAAAATCCGCAAGCCATTCACCTCATTGAACTCGCCCAGCAGGCGGCAGCGCGTACTTGCGAGCAATGCGGCGCACCCGTTGAAATGTCTGATGCGCAAAGGTGGTCTGTTAACTGCACAGTTTGCCCGGTGTGCGCATCTGGATACAAGGCGATCAATGACTGCTAAGTGGCTACCAAAAACGATGGATGACTGACTCCAAGATGCCGAGCGGGTATTCGGTGGAATTTTTTGGCTGCTGACTGGGTCTGAACTGGACCACCATAAAGCTGCCCGTCGTGAACACCCGCTTCCAGCCCTTATGTACATCTCTCCATAAGTGCCCAAAGCCGAATTTCAGTTTCTCGTAATGTCAGCCCCATACCGGCCGTTGAACTCACCAAGTGATGGTCACCGGATTGACGGCGGAGTTCCATAAAGCGGCCCTTCGATTGACCTCGACAGATCCATATTGCTGACATTGGCGGCGGTAAGGCAGTCTGGGACAGGTCTGCAGCGTAACCGGTCGCTCATCGTGAGCCAGAAATTTCCGTCGAGTTCTCCGAAGCGGTCATTCCCGACGCCGGTCCAGTTTTTGAGTTTTTCGGTCCCCGACGCTCGGAAGCTGTCGTTCGCCAGTGGACG
>JAQTSL010000438.1 GCA_028711355.1 Rhodoferax sp. | reverse complement strand
CGCCATGTGGTAGAGCTGCGTGGCAGCGTGCTGCCGGTGGTGCGCTTGCGTACCCTTTACAGCATCGAATCCGCCTTGCCGGAACGCACCAGCGTCGTGGTAGTGACGTCGCCCAAGGGGCAATACGGCATTGAAGTTGAAGTGCTGATGGGGCAGCAGCAAACTGTGATCAAACCGCTCGGGCGCTTGTTCAAAACCCTGCGTGGCATATCGGGCTCCAGCATTCTGGGCAGCGGCGAAGTGGCGCTGATTCTGGATGTGGCCTCGCTGGGGGATTTGGTAACGGCCGATATGAATGCCCATCGAATGACTGTCTGATTAATTTTTGGAGTAGATGATGAACTTGAAAAACATGAAAATTGGTTCGCGCCTGACACTGCTGTTGGGTGTGTTATCAGCGTTGCTGTTGCTCGTAGGGATCAATGGACTGATCACACTGTCCAAGGCCAATGAATCGATGCAGGCTTTGTACGACGAGCATTTGGTGCCTTCGCATCAGATCGACCAGATCAATTACTACATGATCCGCAATCGCCTGGTGATCTCCAACACGGTGCTGATCCCGACCCCGGAGCGCATTGCCAAATGCACCCAAGAGGTGGAAGACAACATTGCCCACATCACCCAACTGTGGGAAGAGTTCTCCAAAGTTACACAAAACCCTGAGGGGGCGGCGGCGGCCAAGTTGTTTAACGAGACCCGGCGCGATTTTGTACAAAAGGGCTTGAAAACTGCTGTGGCGGCGTTGCGCGCCAATGACATCAAGGAAGCGCATCGTATCGTGGCCGAAAACATGAGTCCGCTGCACGATGCGACGAAGCCGCATATGGCGGCCGTGATCAAAGATCTGCAAGACAATGCCAAGTTGGAAGCTGCCGATGCAGTGGCTCGTTACCAGTCAGCCCGCACCCTGGCGCTGGCAAGCATTGTTGGCGGGCTGATCTTTGCGGTGCTGTTTGGCTGGACGCTGGTGCGTGGCATTACCAGGCCTTTGGCGCGTGCGGTGGCGGTGGCCGACGACGTGGCGGCCGGCAAGCTCGACGGCGTGATTGAAGTTGACAGTAGCGACGAAACCGGGCAACTGCTGCGATCGATGGTCAAGATGCAGGCCGTGCTCGGGCAGTTTATGGCGGCACAGGCAGAACTGACGCGCCAGCACGATGCAGGTGCACTGGACTTCAAAATGTCCACCCAGGGTCTGCCCGGGGCCTATGCGAATATGGCCGAGTCCACCAACGCCCTGGTGCACTCGCACATTGCCGTGAAGATGAAAGTGGTGGAAGTGGTGCAGGCCTATGTCGAGGGCAAGCTCGACGTGCAAATGGATCGCCTGCCGGGTCAAAAGGCGCGCGTCACCCAGGCCATGGACCAGGTGCAAGCGGCGATGCGCGCCGCGCGTGAGGCGGCGCTGTTCAACGAACGCGTGCGCCTGAGCCTCGACAGCCTGCCGGTGGCGGTGACCATCAGCAACGTTCAGGCGCAACTGGTACACGCCACGCCCAACGCCAAAGAGCTGCTCAAGCTGTTTGGCGGTGCCAGCTTTGATGCCGATGCGTTTTATGGCAGCAAACTCTCGAACCTGTTCAAGTCGGCCGAACACTCCACACAATTTGACGCTGCCGTGCGCACCGGCCAGACGATCGAGATGGAAGTTGCCGGGCATCAGTTGCAGTTGCTCACGCGCCCGGTGCGCGATGCGGCGGGCAACCCGATTGGCCGCATCACGCAGTGGGTTGACCGCACCGACGAAATTGCCTCAGAAAACGAACTCGACGCCATGGTCGATGCCGCCGCCCAAGGCGACTTTTCGGCGCGCTTGCGACTGGACAACAAGGCCGCTTTCTTTGCCAGGATTTCAACCGGCATGAACCAGCTCATGGATGTGAACCAAAAAGGCCTCGAAGACGTGGCGCGCGTTATGCTGGCGGTGGCCGAGGGCGACCTCACGCAGCGCATCAGCGCCGACTATGCAGGGCTGTTTGGTCAAGTCAAAAATGCCGTCAACACCAGCAGCGACAACCTGACCCGTGTGATTGAAGAGGTGCGCGGCGCAGCCGACGCCCTCACCGGCGCGGCCAACCAAGTGTCGGCCACCGCCCAAAGTCTGAGTCAGGCCGCCAGCGAACAAGCTGCATCGGTGGAAGAAACCACCAGCCAGATCGACGTGATGAGTGCATCCATCAACCAGAACAGCGACAACGCCAAGGTCACCGACGGCATGGCCACCAAAACCACCAAAGAAGCCGCCGACGGCGGCAGCGCCGTGAGTCAGACTGTGACTGCCATGAAGCAGATCGCCGCCAAGATTAGCATCGTCGATGACATTGCCTACCAGACCAACCTGTTGGCGCTGAACGCCGCCATTGAAGCGGCACGCGCCGGTCAGCATGGCAAAGGCTTTGCCGTGGTGGCGGCAGAAGTGCGCAAACTGGCCGAGCGCAGCCAGGAGGCGGCGAAAGAAATTGGCGAGCTGGCCGGCAGCAGCGTCACTACGGCAGAGCG
>JAQTSL010000126.1 GCA_028711355.1 Rhodoferax sp. | reverse complement strand
CAAAAGCCGTCACGCTTGCCCTCAGTGGCGAGTTCGGCGCCAGCACGCCAAAGTAGCGATGCCGGTGGGTGCGTGGCGGCGGCACCAGAGCAGCAATGCGGTCGATCAGCTCCAGTGGCGTCAGCGGCAGCTCATCGACCTTGGCTCCTCGCTTGTCGCTGGTCGGCTCGCCGTGCTGTTTGGCGCAGCGGTACACCAAGGCGGCACCCTCTTTGCGAAGGCACTCCATGGCAAAGGGTGGACGCGCGCAGTAGCGCAGTAGCGCAGCAGCCACTCCAGGGCGGCGCGGTCGTGCGCCTCAACGCAAACACCGGCAAAGACCGAGAAGCCGCTGTGCTGGTAGGCCAACATGTCTTTGGCCTCAAGCCTCTCCAGCAGGCCCCGGCCCACGAAGGCACGCAGGATGCGTCGGCGCAGAGTAGCTTGCACCTGGGCCACGGCAGCCGCATCGATTTCACTGGCCGGGTGGAAGATGACGCATGTCGGTGAGGATTGGGAATCGGCGTCGGCATCGGCATCGCCCGCCACTTCCTCAAACACCCCATCGACCACGCACACATGGAAGTGCACAGGCTCATTGAGGCTGGAGCCGAAGCGGTGAATGAAGGCGACTGCGCCGATGTGCAGGGCAGTCTTGTCCACACTCAAAGCACCGGGGCAGTGTTGGTACAGGCTTTGCTCAATGACCCGCAAGAAGATGCGCAGCACCATGTTCAGCACCACCCCGTCGCGCTGCATGAAGTAGCGCAGCCGTTTTGGCACGGAGAGCACCCACTGGCGCACGAAGGTTTCACGCTATCGGAGTCCAGCGCCATCAGCGAGTACTTGGAGGAAGTCTTCGCCCCGCCCGCCTTTGCTGCGGTCTACCCGCAAGACGTGCAACACCGCGCCCGTGCCCGGCAAGTGCAGGCCTGGCTGCGCAGCGACCTGATGCCCCTTCGCAACGAGCGCGGCACCGACACCGGCATCTGGGCCCCCGCCTGATTGATCAGCACCATCTGGTTGCGGGTATTTTTGACAAAACAATGCACCGGCAGTGCGTCAATAAAACGCTACAGCAAATCCACATTGCCCGAGAGCAATGGGTACAGCGATACAGTGCAATGTTCCACCGTGGGCATGGCTACTGGGTTGCGAAGGGGTGAGGGATTTTAGGGAATGGCGAGTCGTGGGGTGCGATAGATCGGCTGACTGTCGGTCAGCTTGAAGGTGCCGACCAGTCGGGCCAAATGCTGGGCTTGTTCACTCATGCTGTGCGCGGCCGCCGCCGACTGCTCGACCAAGGCGGCATTTTGCTGTGTCATTTGGTCTAGCTCACCCACCGCGTGGTTGACTTGGCCAATGCCTTGGTTTTGCTCTTGCGCGGCGGCACTCATGTCGCCCATGATGTCGGTGACGCGCTTGACCGAGGCCACGATATCGTTCATGGTCTGCCCGGCATCGGCCACCAGGCGGGCTCCAGCCTCAACCCGCTCGACGCTGTTGCCAATCAACAGCTTGATTTCTTTGGCCGCATCGGCACTGCGCCCGGCCAGGGAGCGCACTTCACTGGCCACCACGGCAAAGCCACGCCCCTGCTCACCCGCGCGGGCCGCTTCTACCGCCGCATTCAGGGCCAAAATATTGGTCTGAAAAGCAATGCCGTCAATCACGCTGATGATGTCATTGATCTTTTTCGAGCTGGCGTTGATGTCTTGCATGGTGCGCACCACCTCAGCCACCACCGCGCCACCACGTGCCGCCACGTCCCCGGCTGAAGCGGCCAGTTGGTTGGCTTGCAGCGCGGCCTGGGTGGCCTGCTGCACCATCTGGGTGAGCTGATCCATGCTGTTGGCGGCTTGCTGCAAATTGCTGGCGGTTTGCTCGGTGCGCTGGCTCAAGTCCTGGTTGCCGCTGGCAATTTCGGAACTGACGGTGGAGATGCTGTCGGTTGATTGCCGCACTTGCCCCACCAAAGTGGCCAACGCAGCTTGCATTTCCTGGAGGGCACACAGCAGACTGGCGGTTTCATCATTGCCCTGGGTATGAATGTGCAAATCGCTCAAATCCCCACGCGCAATCGCTCGCGCCACCCGTTCGGCCTGGTCAATCGGTTGACAAATCGAGCGCATGTTCAAAAGCGTCAAAGGCACCAGGATGGCCAGAATCAGCAGCGTCACCGCACCAATCAGCCAGACCACGCGATTCACCGTGGTTTGCAGAGCGATTTGATTGTTCTGCGTGGTGGCTTGTAATTCTGCGGCCAGGCTGCTCAAACTGCCATTGGCCTGCTCGATGATGGGTTGCAGCTTACCAATGGTGGCCGAGGCGACCTGGGCTGAGGCAAAACTCATGGCCTCAAGCTGTTTGGCCATGGGCTCGAATTCGGTGCGGAACTGGTGCAAGTCGGTCAGCACCTGGGTCAGTTGCGTCCGGTGCGCTTCTTGTGTCAACAGTGGGGCCAATGTTTTGGCAGAGGCCTCAAGCTGGGCAAAGGCGCTCGCCCAGCCTTCTTTGTACTTGGCGGCCTCCACCGAGTTTTCGTACTGGATGACCATGTCTTTTTCGTTCAGCCGCAGCGCTCCCATGGCCAATTGCATGCGGGCCACTTCGGTCATGGCGTTCACGTCACGATTCACCAAATGAGCCGTGATGCCATTGGCATACATCTGTGCAGCAATGCCGATGCTGCCGACAATCAGCAAAGCGACGACCATAGTGCCAATAGCACCATACATGCGAAAACGGATACTCATTCGACGCATCAAGGCATCAAGTTGCATACTTGGCTCCCATAAAAACGGCTTTTGGCCGGGGGTAAAGGTAAGAGGTTGCCTCTCTCATGCAGCGGGTCAACCGGGTTGGATGGCCCGAGTTTAGAGGCATAAAGAAAGCTTGCACGGCGCACGAGCAAGATTCACACCTGATCAAAATAACTCATGATTCATTGCTATTGCCTTTGTAGCTATTTGCGCTTTATTTGCAAGGGCTACAGGCCTATTTTCCACATTATTAATTTGCTCAAGCTTCACCAACGAGGCCACACGCACCCCGAGCAGGCGCAGTCGCTGGGTCAGAGGCACACGCTTGAGACACTGCCCCGCAATTTGGCGGATGGCTTTGGCATCCGCCACGTAGTTCTCCACCGTGTGGTCAACGTGCCACGCGTGCTGCCGCGTTCGGCCAACATGAGCGCGATGCTGCTGTACATCATCACCAATGCGGTGCTGTTCAGCTTCATCATGACCAACGAAAACATTCCACAGGCGCTGGCCGACTGGATGCTGGGCAACGGCCTGGGCATGATCACCTTCTTGCTGGCGGTGAACGTGATGCTGCTGCTGGCGGGCAACTTCATGGAACCTTCCTCCATCGTGCTGATCTTTGCCCCGATTTTGTTCCCGGTGGCGATGAAACTGGGCATTGACCCGGTGCACTTTGGCATCATCATGGTGGTCAACATGAAAGTGGGCATGTGTCACCCGCCGGTGGGGCTGAACCTGTATGTCGCCAGTGGCATCACCAAGATGGGCATTACCGAACTGACCGTGGCGGTCTGGCCGTGGCTGCTGGCGATGCTGGGCTTTTTGATGGTGGTGACCTACTACCCGCCCTTGTCCACCTGGTTCCCACGCATGTTGGGGATGATGTAGCGAGACCCGCCCCTCTTGCAAAAAAGCCCGACCAATGCCGGGCTTTTTTCATTCCTTTCAGCAAGTCTTGCCGCGTGTTGATGGCGCGGCAGATAGCAACATCCGACTCCATATCCGCATTAACCCAAACCGCCCTGGCACACGTACTTGAAGTGCAGGTAGTCGTCCAGACCATGGGTGGAGCCTTCCCGGCCGTAGCCTGACTCCTTCACCCCGCCAAAGGGTGCTGACTCAGAGGCCAGCGCCCCTTCGTTGATACCCACAATGCCGCTCTCCAGTGCATCGGCCAAGCGCCAGATGCGGCGCACATTTTGGCTGTAGAAGTAGGCCGCCAGGCCGAAGGGCGTGTCGTTGGCGGCGACGATCACTTCTGCCTCGTCGGCAAACACCGTGAGCGCAGCCACCGGGCCAAAGGTCTCTTCGCAGGCGCAAGCCATGCTGGCATCCGCACCGGTCAGCACCGTGGGTGCGTAGTAGGTGGCACCCAGTTCTGGCAGGCGCTTGCCGCCGGTCAGCACCGTGGCTCCCCTGGCCACGGCATCGGCCAGGTGGCGCTCAATCTTCTCTACCGCGCGGGCATTGATCATGGGGCCGATCTGCGAGGCAGGGTCACTGGCTGGACCCACCTTCAGCGCGGCCACGCGGGCCGTGAGCTTGGCGGCAAAGGCATCGAACACGCTGCGGTGCACAAAGACGCGGTTGGGACAGACGCAGGTTTGCCCGCCATTGCGGAACTTGGCGACCATCAGCCCGTCCACGGCGGCCTCCACATCGGCGTCGTCAAACACGATGAAGGGCGCGTTGCCGCCCAGCTCCAGCGACAGCTTCTTGAGCGTGTCGGCGCTGCGGCGAGCCAGGTGCTTGCCCACCAAGGTGGAGCCGGTGAAGGTGATCTTGCGCACGCGGGAGTCGTCCAGCCACACGTCCACCACCGCCGGGGTTTGCTCGCGTGAGGCGGTGACGATGTTAAGCACGCCAGGCGGCACACCCGCTTCGTGCGCCAGCAACACCAGGGCCAGTGAGGTCAGCGGCGTGTCCTCGGCCGGTTTGCACACCACGGTGCAGCCTGCGGCCAGGGCCGGGGCGATCTTGCGGGCGATCATGGCAGCGGGGAAGTTCCACGGCGTGATGGCCGCCACCACACCCACCGGCTCGCGCAGCGCCAACACGCGCCGCCCCGGCACATGGGCGGGAATGACCTCACCACTCATGCGTGTGGCCTCTTCGCCAAACCACTCGATGTAGCTGGCCGCATAGGCCACCTCGCCCTTGCCCTCGGCCAAGGGCTTGCCTTGCTCCAGGCTAATGAGCTTGCCCAGGTCGTCCTGGTGCGCCAGGACCAGATCGTTCCAGCGTTTGATGATGGCCGCGCGCTGTTTGGCCGGTACTTTGCGCCAGGCGAGGAAGGCGGCATGGGCGGCATCTACCGCCGCCAGGGCTTCGGGCGCACCCGAGTCAGGCACGCTGGCAATCACTTCGCTAGTGGCGGGGTCGGTGACATCGAGTCGGGCGCCCGTGGCAGCCGTCCATTGCCCGCTAATGAAGTTGGCACTGCGGATGAGATCGGTACGGGTGAGTGAGAGTGTCATGGGAATAAGAGTATTTGAATAAAAACAGCCTCAAGCCCTCGTATTACAAGCGCAAGAAGCTATATTTATAGTAGCAACCAGAGACCAGAAATCATCCTTGCGCAACCAGCGTCGCAATCGCCTCGCCCACTTGCGTGGTGCTGGCCGTGCCACCCAGATCGGGCGTGCGCGGGCCGCTCTTGAGGACGGCTTCAATGGCGACCACGATGGCATCGTGCGCCGCTCGGCCTGCACCCACCCCCTGCGTGAGGAAGTCCAGCATCAAGGCGCCCGACCAGATCATGGCAATCGGATTGGCGATGTTCTTGCCGTAGATGTCTGGTGCGGAGCCGTGCACCGGCTCGAACAGGCTGGGAAAGCTGCGCTCGGGGTTGAGGTTGGCCGACGGTGCCAGGCCGATGGTGCCGGTGGTGGCCGGGCCCAGGTCAGACAGGATGTCGCCAAACAAGTTGGTGGCAGCCACTACATCAAAGCGGCCGGGCTGCAGCACAAAGCGGGCGCACAGGATGTCAATGTGCTGCTTGTCCAGCGTGACTTCGGGGTAATCCTTGGCAACCTCGTCGGCACGTTGGTCCCACCAGGGCATGCTGATGGCGATGCCATTGCTCTTGGTGGCGAGGGTGACGTGGGCGGATTCAAGTCTGAAGTGGGACTAGCAGCGCTTTTTAACGTCAGATCTCCAGGCAGTGAGCCTGGGAGTCAATTCGGGGTACGAGTCGGCGCAGGCGAGCCAAGTTAGATATTGGCGCTGAATTTGGCGTAGTACTGCAGCACGGCGGGTGTGTTGGCGACGCGCTGCATGTGGGCGTTGAGCAGCGGTGCGACCCTTTCGACCAAGTCGGTGGGCACATGGTCCAGGCGGCCGGAGCTCAGGCTGCGCACATCGACAAACACCTTCAGGTCGGCCACGGTGAGGCGGTTGTCGGCAAAGAACTCACCGCCGTGGGCGATCAACTGGTTTTGCAGCCAGGCCAGGTACACCGGCATCGAGCCGTTGACCAGGGCCAGGCGCGCTTCCTTCTGGGCGTCACCCGTCAGGCGAAATGAGGGCCCCAATTTGACGCCAGCTTCTTCCACCACATACGTCACCTCGTCGCACAGCAGCGCCTGGAAAGGGTCGGTCGGGTACAGGCCCGCGAGTTTGCCGACGTAGCGCAGGATGGCGTCGCACTGCGTCACCTGGACACCGTCCACATGCAGCGTGGGTACCTGGTTAAAGGGTGTGGTTTTGCGCACTTCAGCAAACTCTGGAAAAGCAAAACGGTGGTCTTCAAACGCGATGCCGCCGATGGCCAACGCCAGGCGTGCGGGTTCGGCGCGGCCGCCGTGAATGTCGAAGTAGGTGAGTTTCAGTTGGGACATGGTGGTTTCCTGTTGGGCAAGGCCCGGCCGGTGGATTCTATGAGCGTGAGCAGGAGTCAGTTCACCGAGTAGGGTCTTCATCCTGAAAACCATTGGCACGCAGCGTCAACACCAGGGTGTCGCGCCAGCCGCCCGTGGCCAGCGGCTGGATCGGAGTGGATTCGTGAATGACCCGCGTATCGTCGAGCAACAACACCGACCACGGTTGGCTCAGGGTGAAACGTTGACCATTGGGGCCGGCCGCATCAAACACCCGCGACTCACCACCTTTGACACCCTCGCGGTTAACCAGAAACACCGCCACCAGATCGACACCGTCGCGGTGTGCGCCTTCAGGTGTGGGTCGGCCGATGCCGTCGGTGGTGTCGATGCGGAATTGGTGCGCTTCGACAAACCAGGGCTGGTGACCCTTGAGCGTTGAACACACCGTGGCCAGCCACAGCAGCAACGGGGTCCACACCGGCTGGGCCACAACTTCAGCAGTCATGGGTTCAAACATGCGCTGCATGCCACCGTGCAGCGCGTTGTATTCCAGCGGCTGCCAGTGCGCCCGGTGCGGTGCTTGGGTGATTCGCCCGTCTTGCACCACAAAACTGGCATGGCGACGCCGCCGATAACGTCCGCCGTCGCGCAGATAGGCGTCTGGCGGCAGGTCGGCCCACTGGTCACGCAAGGCCTCCAGGTCCGACCGATTGCAGCCACTTAACGCGCACATGCTGGCCGCATCCAGCACCGCAAATCCCTGTTGTTGCAGCACAGCCCCCAGGCTTGTCGGTTGGGCCAAAGTGGGCGGAGCAAAAGACGCGGTCATGACAGGTCAGCAGAAATAAAAGAGGGGCGGATGATCGCACGGATGCAGGCCGTCAGACCTGCGGCTGAGTACGGCTCAAAGCCCGCGCTGCCAACTCGGTCGCAACTTCGCCAATTCGGGCTGTTGCAGCGCCGCGTTCACCTGGGCCAGCAGGCGTTCCTTCTCGGCGCCGAGGACACCTTTGAGCACCAACCAATTGGAAGCATGGTCGCTGCGAAACACGGTGCGCTTGAGTTCCAGCGCTTGCAGAAATTGCAGCATCTCGGCAAACAAGGCGGGCTGATCCAGTGGCTCCCACTGCGGGAAAGCCTGACAAAACCGCGCCTCGCCCTGCGGAAAACTCACTACCAGCGTGGCCAGAAATTCAGGCTGCGTCAGGTTGATCAGGCGCGCCGAATTGGCCGCGTGTTGCTGCGACAAGACGACTCCGCCCAGGCCATTGAGCAACATCACCGAGCGGCTGATGCCGGCCGCACCGAGCTTGTCCAGCGCCTCGCGGGTGGACTCAAAGGTCTCACCCTTGTGGATGTGTTGCAGCAGTTCGTCGTCGCCCGACTCGGCGCCTACGTAAGCCAGTGACAAACCGGCTTCGCGCAATTCTTGCAACTCCTGCACCGACTTGTGGCGCAGATTGCGCGGCAGGCAGTAACTCGAAATGCGCCGCACGCGGGGCAAGTGGGTTTTGATGGCGGCAAGTAGCGTCATCAGCCGCCGGGTTGACAGCACCATGGCGTCCCCATCACCCAGAAAAACCCGTTGCACCTGGTCGGCAAACTGCTCGCCGCAGGCGTGCAGGGCGGCCAGGGTTTCATCCTCGTCACGCAGCGCAAATTTCTTTTGCGGCGCGGTGTACATCTCGCAATAAGTGCACTTGTTCCACGAGCAGCCATTGGTCAGCGGCAGGATCAGCGACTCGGCCTCGCTGGGCGGGCGAAACACTGGGTTGATGTAACGGATAGGGATAACGGTGCTCACGGCTGGGCCTTCATGGATTGACTTTTTATAGCGGATAAGTTGGTCGATATTTGTCCGTATTAAGCGGACATTTTTACCTTGTTTGCCTGGGCGGTTTCAGCTTGGCCAATGTGGTCAAGGCGGCTTCTATTTCTGCGGGTTGTAGCGCAGCAAAACCCAGCAGCCAGCCATCACCCGTGCCGGGACGGCTGTGCAGGGCGCTCAGGCTGGGGGTGAGGATGCCGCGCTCGGCGGCCTGCCTTGTCAAGCTAGGCTCGCTGCCCGCAGGCAACATGAGACTGAGTTGCAGGCCGCCTGTACTGTTGAGTGGCAGTGCCCAGGGTAGCTTGCGGTCGATCAGTTCCAGCAGCAGGTTGTGTCGGCTGCGGTAGAGCTGGCGCATCAAGCGCAGGTGTGCTGCAAAGTGGCCGTGCAGCATGAAATCTGCCGTGACGGCCTGCGCCAGTTGGGCCACATGCCCGTCGTACACGCTGCGCGCCGTCACCATGGCTTGCACCAGGGTTTCGGGCAGCACAGCGTAGGCGATGCGCAGTGAGGGGAATAGCGTTTTGGAAAACGTGCCGAGGTAAATCACCCGGCCAGCATGGTCTAGGCCTTGCAGGCTGGGCGTGGGGCGGCCCTCGTACAAAAACTCGCTGTCGTAGTCGTCTTCCACGATCCAGCAGCCTTGGTCTTGTGCGTAGTTCACCAGCGCCAAGCGTCGCGCCAGGCTCAGCGTGTGGCCGGTGGGGTACTGGTGGCTGGGTGTGAGGTAAATCAGCCGTGGCGCGGGCAGGCTGAAGTCGGGCACCAAGCCTTGTGCATCCACCGACAGCGCCACCAATTGCGCACCACTGGCGGCAAACGCTGCACGTGCGCCTCGGTAGCCGGGGTCTTCCAGCCACACGCGATCACCAGGATCCAGCAGCAGGGTGGCCAGCAGTTGCAGCGCTTGTTGTGAACTGGTGAGCACCACCACCTGCGCTGCTGTACAAGACACGCCGCGTGAACTTGTCAAATACTGTGCGATGGCCTCGCGCAAGTCTTCACGGCCCTGTGGGTCGCCATAACGCATCAGTGCCTCGGGGTCTTGGCGCAGGCGTTTGCTGGTGAGCTGACGCCAGAGCGTGTGGGGAAATGCTCGCAGGTCGGGGCTACCGGCGGCAAAAGCTTGCAGCCGCAGCGGCTCCATGCAGCCCCCGGTGTTGACCATACCCTGGCCGCGCTGCGACAGCTTGGCCTGTGGTGCTGCTGAGATTGCCCGACCGTGCGGTCTGCTTGTCGATAGCGTGGTGCTGGTTTGCACCGCCACAA
>JAQTSL010000125.1 GCA_028711355.1 Rhodoferax sp. | reverse complement strand
AGCGGTTGCTACCACGGAACTGACGCGCCATACCGGGCGTTGTGCCTGACGCAAACCTTCAAAAGCCTGAGGGCTGGTAACTTCATGGACCAGATGGCGGTCGATGTAGAGCAGGGCCGTGCCGTCGTCTTCGGTGTGGACGACGTGCTCGTCCCACAACTTGTCGTAAAGGGTGCGCGCGCTGGGGTGAGATTGCATGCTGGCAGTATCTTTGGAAAATAGGCGCAGATTTTAAGCGGCAGACGCGATCCGCTAGGCGTTTGATTTGCAATGACCTCCGTAAAACAAACTTGCGCACAAAAAAACAAGGTTCGCCGATGTTGCCATCCGGCGAACCTGATACTTGCGCGACAGATTGTTAAAGACTTGTCGGACAGAAACCTAAAGACTTGCGGGACAGACCTTCAGCTCTGTCCCCAACTGACTAACGTCCCCAACTGATCAACGTCCCCAACTGATTAACGCTGTTCCACCGGCTTAACGTTGCGTGAGACCGAACCGGTAAACAATTGACGCGGACGGCCAATCTTGTACTCGGGATCGCTGATCATTTCGTTCAGTTGGGCAATCCAGCCGACCGTACGGGCCAGCGTGAAGACCCCTGTGAACAGATTGACGGGAATGCCGATCGCGCGCTGCACGATACCCGAGTAGAAGTCGACGTTGGGGTAGAGCTTGCGCGACACAAAATACTCGTCTTCCAAGGCGATTTTTTCAACTTCCTTGGCCAGTTTGAACAAGGGGTCATTACCCAAGCCAAGCTCAGCCAACACTTCATTGCAGGTTTCTTGCATGAGCGTTGCGCGTGGATCGTAGTTTTTATAGACACGGTGACCAAAGCCCATAAGCTTGACACCGGAGTTCTTGTCTTTGACCTTTTCCATGAACTCGCCGACCTTGGCCACGCCACCTTGGCGTTGGATGTTCTCGAGCATATTCAGGCAGGCCTCATTGGCACCACCGTGGGCTGGGCCCCACAAGCATGCCACACCAGCAGCAATAGCTGCGAATGGGTTGGTGCCCGACGAACCGCACAAGCGAACCGTCGATGTGGATGCATTTTGTTCGTGGTCTGCATGCAGAATAAAGATACGGTCGAGTGCCCGCTCCAGCACCGGGTTGACCTTGAATTCTTCGCAAGGCGTACCGAACATCATGCGCAAGAAGTTACCTGCGTAACTCAGGTCATTTTGCGGGTACATATAAGGCTGACCCAGGCCGTATTTGTAAGCCATGGCGACCAATGTCGGCATCTTTGCAATCAAACGAATCGCTGCAATTTCGCGGTGTTCCGGGTTGTTGATGTCGGTGCTGTCATGGTAAAACGCCGACAGACCCCCCACCAGGCCGGTGAGCACCGCCATCGGGTGCGCATCGCGGCGGAAACCACGCAGGAAAAACTGCATCTGCTCATTGACCATGGTATGGTTGATGATGAGCTTGTGGAAATCGTCGCGCTGTTGTTGCTTGGGCAGCTCACCTTTTAGCAACAGATAGCAGGTGTCCAGGTAATCACATTGCCGTGCCAATTGTTCAATAGGATAGCCACGGTACAACAGTTCGCCCTTGTCGCCATCGATGTAGGTGATGGCTGATTGACACGAGGCGGTTGACAAAAAGCCCGGGTCATAGGTGAACATACCGGTTTGACCATAGAGCTTTCGGATATCAATCACATCCGGACCGACCGTGCCCTGGTACATGGGCAAATCGACGCTGGGGTTGCCGTTGCTGAACGACAGAGTGGCTTTATTTTCAGCTAGTTTCATTTTGACCTTTCGTGGTTACTCTTAACATGCTCAAGACTTCGGAAACATCGTCGCGCACCAGCTCAGGGTTAACCTGCGCCAAAGACTTCCGCCCCAGATGCAGATCCAGCAAATCAGAATCTGCCAGTTCCATTAGAGTGCTCAGACCTTGCGCCTGCTTTACAGTCAAGGTTGACGCATACGTTTTAAAGAAACGATCAATAAATAGATCGTTTTCAAGCAGCCCTCGGCGGCTGCGCCACCGTAGTTTGCTGAGCGCTCTCTCGTCAATCAGTGCATCTTCCTGATTGGGCATTTCGATTTGCATCCGGTATCAGATGGCGCGCCGGACCATCAATTCCTTGATCTTGCCAATGGCGCGCGTCGGGTTTAGCCCTTTGGGGCAAACGTCAACGCAATTCATGATAGTGGTGCAGCGGAACAGGCGGTACGGGTCTTCCAAGTTGTCCAGGCGCTCGCTGGTGGCTTGGTCACGGCTGTCGGCAATGAAGCGATAGGCCTGAAGCAGACCGGCCGGTCCGACGAACTTGTCGGGGTTCCACCAGAACACCGGGCAACTGGTAGAGCAACTGGCGCACAGAATGCACTCATACAGACCGTTGAGCTCCTCACGTTCTTCGGGGCTTTGTAGGCGCTCCTTTTCTGGTGGTCGGGTATCGTTGACCAGGTAGGGCTTGATGGAGTGGTATTGCTGGAAAAACAGCGTCATATCGACAATCAGATCGCGTACCACGGGTAGCCCAGGCAGTGGCTTGAGCACAATGGTGTCAGGTAGCGTGAGCATGTTGACCAAGCACGCCAGACCGTTTTTGCCGTTGATGTTCATGGCATCCGAGCCGCAGATGCCTTCGCGGCACGAACGCCGGTAAGACAAGGTAGGGTCAAGTTTTTTCAACTTGCCCAACACATCAAGCAGCATACGTTCGCTACCGTCGAGTTCAAGCTCGAGCGTTTGCATGTAGGGCTTGCTGTCGGTATCGGGGTTGTAGCGATAGATTTGAAAGGTACGCTTGGCCATAGTGTTTTCTCCTTCTTGGTACCAGATCAGAATGTGCGGACTTTGGGGGCAATCGGCTGCGCGGTGAGCGGCTTCATCACCACTGGCTTGTAGCTCAGGCTATTGGTAGCCTTGTCCCACAGCGTGTGTTTCATCCAGTTTTGGTCATCACGACCGAGCGGACAGGTGGGGTCGTCTGCCGGGCGGTCGTAGTCCATCACACTGTGTGCGCCACGGCACTCATGGCGGGCTGCGGCAGACACCATGGTGGATTGCGCTACCTCGATCATGTTCTCAACTTCGAGCGCTTCAACGCGCTCGGTGTTAAAGATTTGCGATTTGTCGGACAGCTTGATGTTGGCAACACGACCGCGCAATTGGGCAATCTTGGCAACACCTTCGTCCATGCTGGCCTGGGTACGGAACACACTGGCATGCTTTTGCATGATGTTGCGCATATCATCTGCCACGTTTTGTGCGTATTCGCCACCGGTGGCATTGTTCAAGCGGTTCAGGCGTTCGAGCGAGATGTCAGCACCGTTGGCAGGGATTGGCTTGTGTTCCTTGCTATTGTTGTTGGTTTCGATGATGTGCAAGCCGGCGGCACGTCCGAACACAACAATGTCGAGCAGGGAATTGCAGCCCAGCCGGTTGGCACCATGCACACTGACACAGGCGCATTCGCCCACTGCATAGAGCCCGTTAATGACTTCCTGTGCGCCGTTCGTGTTGGGTGCAACCACCTGACCCCTGATGTTGCTCGGAATGCCACCCATTTGATAATGGTTGGTAGGAATAACCGGTATCGGTTCTTTGGTGATGTCAACGTTGGCAAAGTTGTGACCGATTTCAAACACCGAAGGCAAGCGCTTCAGAATGGTTTCGACGCCCAGGTGG
The DNA here is from genome assembly GCA_028711355.1 of Rhodoferax sp. Taxonomy (GTDB): domain Bacteria; phylum Pseudomonadota; class Gammaproteobacteria; order Burkholderiales; family Burkholderiaceae_C; genus Rhodoferax. The sequence continues at coordinate 6,008 of JAQTSL010000125.1, read as the reverse complement.
GTCATGTCCAGGTTGATGTAGTCCTTGTTGGGGCCGCAACCGCGACCTTCCTTGATTTCCTGGTCCATGCAGCGTGAAACAAAGTCGCGTGTGGCCAGGTCTTTGTAGGCCGGAGCGTAACGTTCCATAAAGCGCTCGCCGTTGCTGTTGCGCAGGATGGCTCCTTCGCCACGGCAGCCTTCGGTCAGCAAAACGCCAGCACCATGCACGCCCGTGGGGTGGAATTGCCAGAATTCCATGTCCTGCAGCGGCACCCCGGCGCGTGCCGCCATGCCCAGTCCGTCACCGGTGTTGATGTAGGCATTGGTGGAGGCAGCAAAAATGCGGCCTGCGCCACCCGTGGCCAGCAACACCGTCTTGGCATGCAAAATGTGCACTTCGCCAGTTTCCATTTCAAGTGCGGTCACACCGACCACATCGCCTTCGGCGTCACGAATCAGGTCGAGCGCCATCCATTCAACAAAAAAGTTGGTGCGTGCCTTGACGTTTTGCTGATAGAGGGTGTGCAGCATCGCGTGACCGGTGCGGTCAGCCGCTGCACAGGCGCGCTGAACCGCTTTTTCGCCGTGGTTGCTGGTGTGGCCGCCAAACGGGCGCTGATAGATCGTGCCATCCGGATTGCGGTCAAACGGCATGCCGAAATGCTCAAGCTCATAGACCACCTTGGGCGCTTCACGGCACATGAATTCAATGGCGTCTTGGTCACCCAACCAGTCGCCACCCTTGATGGTGTCGTAGAAGTGAAAGTCCCAGTTGTCTTCGTTCATGTTGGACAGCGAAGCGGCAATGCCGCCTTGCGCCGCGACAGTGTGTGAACGGGTAGGAAACACTTTGGAGAGCACTGCCACGTTGAGACCGGCGTTGGCCAATTGCAGCGAGGCACTCATGCCGGAGCCACCGGCCCCGACGATCACTACGTCAAATTTGCGCGTTGAGAGTTTGGTTGTTGCAGTCATGATAATTTTTGGTAATTCCGGTTTTCTGGGGGTCGCAACCAGGCAATGGCCTTATGGATATTGCGTTGATGGCGTCGGGGGCAGTAATCAAAGACGCCAAAGCACCTGGATCGCCCAACCTGTGCAGCCAGTCAGCCAGACGATGGCAAACACATGAAATACAAAGCGAACCGCATAGGGTTTGACGTAGTCCATAAAGACATTGCGCATGCCAACCCAGACGTGATAGAGCATCGAGACGATGACGACAAAGGTCAGCGTTTTCATCCATTGGGCAGCAAAAATGCCGGACCAGAGCTCATAACTCACCGGACCTTTGCTGAAGATGACCTGTGCCAGCACGACCAAGGTAAAGAGACCAATAACGACCGCCGTGACACGCTGCGACAGCCAGTCGCGCATCCCGTAGTGGGCGCCAACGACCGTGCGGTGGGATCCGTAATTGACAGACATAAAGTGCTCCTGAATTAGTAAAGACCAAAGAGTTTGGCGCCCAGAATGACGGTCAGGCCGAGCGTCAACGACATAACGACGACGGCGGTCTGATGACCAAATTCTTTGGTCACCTGTTCGTGGTGCGTGTCCATCCACAGGTGTCGGATGCCGGCAATGAAGTGGTGCAGGTAGGCCCAGATCAGACCAAGTACCACCAATTTCCAGATAAAACCGGGCAGGCCGAACATACCGACGTCAAACGCCGCCTTGAATTTTGCGAACGAAATTTCCGACGAAATCGAGTTGTCGAACATCCAAATGACGAATGGCATCAGGAAGAACATGATGGCGCCGCTGACGCGATGCATCCCCGAAACGATGGACGCCAAAGGCCAGCGCAGGGTGCGCAGACTGGCAAACTCAATGTTGCGAAATTCAGGGCGGGCTTTTGCCGGGCTAGTTGCTGTGTCAGACATAAGTTGCTTTCTATGTTTTAAGTAACTGCTTGGTAACCGAAGAATTCCGGTCACGCCGAAAATTCTATTGCAGGGCGGCATCATACGCCGCGATATTGCGGCCGTAGCGCTTGATGTCGGTCACGATTTCATGAAAAACAGGTTTATTGATCTTGGACAAGGAAAGCCTGACGTCAAGTTGACAAATTGAGCGTCAACTGACGTCGTTTTGGTAATGGTGCGTGTCGGTGCGGTAGTAGCCACGCCGCAATTCCATCGGCTCGTCGTGATAGGTGTAGGCCACGCGTTCAACACTGAGCAGCGGCGTGCCCACGGCAGTAGTGAGCAGCGTCGCTTGCGCTGCGCTGGCGGCCACCGCCCGGATACTTTCTTGCGCACGTACCATGCGAACGTTGAACTCGGTTTCAAACAGCGCGTACATGGGACCCTGGTAGTTGGCCAAGCGTTCTGCCGTCAGCCCCTTGAAGGGCGCAGCGGGCAACCAAATATCTTCCAAAATCACGGGAGTCCCACCGAAGCTGAGCACGCGTCTGGCTTGTAACACCTGATCGCCAGAGCGCAGGGCCAGCGCCCGGTTAACGTCGGCGTTGGCGCGAGTGCGTCGGCACTCGATGATATTGCGCTGCGCCGGGCCTTCGCTGCCACGGGTTCCGCTGTCGGGCACCAGCCGCAAAAATCTGAATTGAACCTGTTGCTCGGCGTGGGTGGCGACAAAAGTTCCTTTGCCCTGACGGCGCAACAGCAAGTTTTCGGCCGCCAGTTCGTCGATCGCCTTGCGGACCGTGCCCTGACTGACCCGGTAGCGCACTGCCAGGTCGGTTTCGCTCGGGATCGATTCGCCAGGCTTCCACTCGCCGGCGCGCAGACTGTTGAGAATCAAACCCTTGATCTGCTGATAAAGCGGGCTGAAAGCCGCAGTTGCGCCAGCGCTGCTGGCGACTGAAGCGCCGCTAAGGGGTGGCTTGAGGTCGGTTCTGGGGTCAGACAGTGCGGGCATGATGAATGTCTCCTCGGGTCGTCCTTGTTTTTCCTAATCATATCTTATATAAGACATAAGACAAATTGACGATGCGTCGGGTTTCGGGGGTACACTCCCGCCGCTTGACGCGGACCGATTCGCGCGTCTGGCCTGGCCTTACCCGAATCGGCATTTTTCATACATCTGGAGAAATACTATGAGCAAGAAACCCGTCCGCGTTGCAGTCACCGGTGCGGCTGGTCAAATTGGTTACGCCATCCTGTTCCGCATCGCCTCTGGTGAAATGCTGGGCAAAGACCAGCCGGTCATCCTGAGTTTGCTGGAAGTGCCGGTCGAAAAAGCGCAACAGGCGTTGCAGGGCGTGATGATGGAATTGCAGGATTGCGCCTTTCCCCTGCTTGTTGGCATGCAAGCCCACAGTGACCCGATGACGGCTTTTAAGGATGTTGACTACGCCTTGCTGATTGGCTCGCGTCCGCGCGGCCCAGGTATGGAGCGCGCTGAGCTGCTGGCCGTCAATGGCGAAATTTTCATTGGCCAGGGCAAGGCACTCGATGCCGTTGCCAGCCGCGATGTGAAGGTGCTGGTGGTGGGCAACCCGGCCAACACCAACGCTTACATCGCGATGAAGAGTGCGGTCAATCTGCCCGCCAAGAACTTTACCGCTATGCTGCGCCTGGATCACAACCGCGCGCTGAGCCAACTGGCGTCCAAGACCGGCAAGGCGGTGTCGTCCATCAAGAGTATGGCAGTGTGGGGCAACCACTCGCCCACGATGTACGCCGACTACCGCTTTGCCACCATCGACGGTGCCAGTGTGAAAGACATGATCAACGACGCTACCTGGAACAAGGACGTGTTCCTGCCGACCGTTGGCAAACGGGGCGCCGCGATCATTGCCGCTCGCGGCGTGTCGTCGGCAGCGTCAGCCGCCAACGCTGCCATTGACCATATGCGCGATTGGGCGTTAGGCACCAACGGCGCCTGGGTCACCATGGGGGTGCCGTCCAATGGCGAATATGGGATTCCCGTGGGGACGATGTTCGGCTTTCCGTGCACTTGTGCCGATGGCGAATACAAGATTGTTGAAGGCCTGTCGATCGACGCCTTTAGCCAGGAGTGCATCAACAAGACGCTCAAGGAACTACAGGACGAGCAAGCTGGCGTTGCACATCTGTTGTAACGCATTTGCCGCAGAACCCGCATGGTGACCGATCCCCGCGACGCGTTGCTGGGCTCTGTAGTGGCTACCAGCTTGCCGGTGTGCGATCACTATTGCGGTGTGCGCAGCCGAATGCTCAAGAGTCTGGCTTTGCAAGCCGAGCTGATGCAGGAGTTTGGCGCTTGCGTATTTGACGTCACCCTCGATTGTGAAGATGGAGCGCCCGTGGGTGGCGAGCGGGAGCACGCGTTGATGGTGGCAGAGTTGCTTGACCAGACTTTCGCTGGCGGGAATCCAGGGCAGGGCGGGCCTGATCGCCGGGTGGCGGTTCGGGTGCATCCTGTGGATCATCCTGCCTTCGAGCAAGATGTGCAGATCGTGGTTGGGCAGGCAGGGCAGTTTTTGTGTCATGTCATGGTGCCCAAGGTTGACAGCGTTTCAGATGTTGATCAAGCGGCGGTTTGCATTGATCAGGCCAGCCAGGGTGTGGCGCTCGCAACGCCGCTGCCGATCCATGTGTTGGTTGAGTCACCCCTGGCGGTCGCCAACGTCAAGCAAATCGCAGCGCACTCACGCGTTGAGTCGGTCAGTCTTGGCTTAATGGACTTTGTCTCTGCTCACGGTGGGGCGATTCCCGCTTCAGCCATGGGGGTTGCTGCCTGCGCGCGTGATGGTGCGATTGACCAGTTCAGCCACCCCATGGTGGTGCGTGCCAAGCTTGAACTATCCAGCGCCTGCCATGCTTATGGCAAGACGCCGTCGCATGGGGTCGTTACCGAGTTTCGGGATTTGAAGCTGGTTCATGACGCTGCCCGTCGGGCCGCACGTCTGCTGGGTTTTACCAGGATGTGGAGCATTCACCCAGATCAAATCCGCCCCATTTTGTCGGCGTTTGCGCCAGATGCAAGTGAAGTGACGTTGGCCAGCCGTATCATTTGCGACGCACAGGTAGCGCAGTGGGCGCCCATTTCCGTTGACGGGCAACTGCATGACCGGGCCAGTTACCGTTATTACTGGCGGGTGCTTGAAAAAGCGCAACAGACCGGACGCCTTGCAGTGCAAGATCCGGCGCATCAGTTTTTTGTTCATTGACTTCAGACCACGCTTGTCAGGTCTGCCCCGGTTCCCCTTTTATTAGTGCCCTCCACCATTTTTGTATAGCAAAGGAGTTTGAAAATGTTAACAACCTACCGAACCCACGTTGCCGAGCGCGCTGCTCTTGGTATTCCGGCGCTGCCGCTGACCGCTCAACAAACCGCTGCGCTGATTGAGTTGCTGAAGAATCCGACTGTAGGCGAAGAGGCTTTTCTGCTGGAACTTATTACCCACCGCGTGCCAGCCGGTGTGGATGATGCCGCCAAGGTCAAGGCCAGCTACTTGGCCGCTGTGGCCCATGGCACTGAAAAGTGCAGCTTGATCAGTCGCGAAAAAGCGACCGAACTGTTGGGCACCATGTTGGGTGGCTACAACCTGACCCCGCTGATTGATCTGCTCGACGATGCTGCGGTGGCCCCGGTTGCCGCGGCCGCCCTGAAGAAAACCCTGTTGATGTTTGACCAGTTCCACGACGTCAACGAAAAAGCCGACAAAGGCAATGCCCAAGCCAAAGGTGTGTTGCAAAGCTGGGCCGATGCCGAGTGGTTTACCAGTCGCCCTGAAGTGCCGAAAAGCATCACGCTGACCGTGCTCAAGGTGACTGGCGAAACCAACACCGACGATTTGTCACCGGCACCCGATGCCTGGAGCCGCCCTGACATTCCGCTGCACGCGCTGGCAATGCTCAAAAACGCGCGTGACGGCATCACCCCCGAAGCCGACGGCAAACGCGGTCCGGTCAAGTTCATCGAAGACCTGCGTGCCCGTGGCAACCTGGTAGCCTATGTGGGTGACGTGGTCGGCACCGGTTCCAGCCGCAAGTCTGCCACCAACAGCGTGTTGTGGTTCACCGGCGAAGACATTCCTTTTGTGCCGAACAAGCGTTTTGGTGGGGTCTGCCTGGG
>JAQTSL010000437.1 GCA_028711355.1 Rhodoferax sp. | reverse complement strand
GGCCACGCTGGCGTTTGACTTCCCCGCCAACCACCCGCGCGCGTGCGCGCGCAGCCGCTACTTTCGGGGTGAGCTGGCGCAGTACCTGAGCCTGACGCAGCACAGCGGGATCGACCCTGCCAGCCTGCGCGGCAGCTACGCCGGCGCCATCGGTTGGCCGCAGTTCATGCCCACCAGTTGGGCCAACTACGCGGTTGATTTTGACGGTGACGGCAAGGTCGATCTGTTTGGCAGCGCGGCCGACGCCATCGGTTCGGTGGCTCAATACTTCGTAGCCTTTGGCTGGCAGCCGGGGCTGGCCACACACTTTGCGGTGCGGCTGGAGCCTGAGCACATCAACCTGCCAGCGCTGCTGGCACCCGACATCTTGCCAACCTTCAGCGTGGCGGGTTTTCAGGCCAACGGCGCGCTGCTGGACGGCGCTGCGCTACAGCACAGCGGCAAACTGGCGCTGATCGAGCTGCAAAATGGCGACGCGCCGCCCAGCTATGTGGCCGGCACCGACAACTTTTACGCCATCACCCGCTACAACTGGAGCAGCTACTACGCCATGGCCGTGATCGAGCTGGGGCAGGCAGTGGCGCAGGCGCTTGGCCAAGCCACCGATTGATGACCAAGCCAACACAGCAAAACGTGACACCGGGGCAAGTTGCCGCTGCCGTGCGGGCGTGAGACTCAACCATGTCACATGCGGCCAGACCGCGCTCAGTGCGCCTTGGCCCCGAACCCCGCCAACAGCGGCGCCAGCGCTTGCCCGGTGGGCGTTGCCAGCACCACCAGTTGCTCGGGTGGGCCAGCCGCAACCACCTGGCCACCAGCGTTGCCGCCACCCGGACCCAGGTCTAGCACCCAGTCGGCCTCGGCGATCACGTCCAGATCGTGCTCGATCACCAGCACGCTGTGGCCGCCATCGACCAGGCGGTGCAGCACTTTGATCAGTTTTTCCACGTCGGCCATGTGCAGGCCGACGGTCGGCTCGTCCAGCACGTACAGCGTGTGCGGCGCCTTTTGGCCGCGCCGGGTGAGGTCGTCGCGCACTTTGGACAGTTCGGTCACCAGCTTGATGCGCTGCGCCTCGCCGCCGCTTAAGGTGGGTGACGGCTGACCGAGCGTCAGATAGCCCAGGCCGACGTCTTTGAGCAGTTGCAGCGGGTGGCTGATATTGGGCATGGCGGCAAAAAAAACGACCGCCTCATCGACTTCCATTTGCAGGATGTCGCCGATGTTTTTGCCACGCCAGGTGACCGCCTGCGTTTCGGGGTTGAAGCGTGCGCCCTTGCAGGTTTCGCACAGCACCTTCACGTCGGGCAAAAAGCTCATGCCGATGGTGCGAATGCCCTGGCCTTCGCAACTGGGGCAACGGCCCGCGCCACCGCTTGCGGCGGCGCCTCGTGATCCAGCGGTGTTGAAGCTGAAGCGACCGGCGGCGTAGCCGCGCGCCCGGGCCTCCAGTGTGTCGGCAAACAGCTTGCGGATGGTGTCCCAAAAGCCGATGTAGGTGGCGGGGCAACTGCGCGGCGTTTTACCGATCGGGGTTTGATCGACTTCCAGCACGCGGTCGATCGCCTCGAAACCGGTGACGCTGTTGCAGCCAGTCCAGCCGATTTTCTCACCCGCATCAAGCGCATCGCGGCCCGCTTTGGTGCTGCGCTTTTGCACGGCAGTGTGCACGTTGGCCAGCAGCACGTCGCGCGCCAGCGTGGATTTGCCGGAACCGCTGACGCCGGTGATGGCGACCAGCTTTTGCAGCGGAATGTGGGCTGTGATGTGTTGCAGGTTGTGCAGGTGGGCGCTGTTGACAGTGAGCCAGCGTTGTTCTGCGTGGTCCGTGAAATGGGGGTCAGAGCCCAATTTCTGCGCTGTTTTGGGATGCTTCGACGGCTTTTGGGCGAAATTGGGGTCTGACCCCCATTTCACTGTAGCGGCAGCTTTTGCGGAGACGGTAGCGGAATTGGGGTCAGATCCCAATTCGGGACAAGACCTTTGAGATTGCCAACAAAGCGGTACCGAATTGGGCTCTGACCCCAATTCTGCGGCTTCTGAATCAATAGCGGCCACTAGCCGCCGGGGCTGCATCGGGTGGCGCATGGCGTGCAGCAGGTAGCGGCCGGTTTGCGAATCGGGGGCAGCGGCAAGGTCGGCCACGGAGCCCTGCGCCACCAACTGGCCGCCGCGTTTGCCGGCACTGGGACCAATGTCGATCAGGTGGTCGGCGTGGCGCATGGTGTCTTGGTCGTGCTCGACCACCACCAGCGTGTTGCCCTGGTCGCTGAGGGTTTTGAGCGCGCCCAGCAGCATCTGGTTGTCGCGCGGGTGCAGACCGATGGTCGGCTCGTCGAGCACGTAGCACACGCCCTGCAAGTTGCTGCCCAATTGCGCGGCCAGGCGGATGCGCTGCGCCTCGCCACCGCTCAAGGTCGGTGCGCCGCGGTCCAGCGTCAGGTAGCCCAGGCCAACCTGCTCCAAAAACGCCAACCGGCCCTCGATCTCGGGCAGCAGATCGCGTGCAATACCC
>JAQTSL010000436.1 GCA_028711355.1 Rhodoferax sp. | reverse complement strand
AGGCATTCCTGCGTGCCGTGCATCCGGACGACCGGCAACTGGTGGACCGCGGGGTGCGCGAAGCGCGGGAACTGGGGCGCCCCTACAGTCTGGACCACCGCATCCTGCGGCCGGACGGCACGCTGCGCCATGTGCACGAGCAGGCCCAACTGTCTTGCGACGCAACCGGGCAGGTCATCAAGATGGTGGGAACGGTGCAAGACATTACCGAGGCCAAGCAAATGGAGCTGAGCTTGCTGGAAAGCGAGGAGCGTTTCCGAAAAGCCTTCCAGTACTCGGTCATCGGCATGGCACTGGTGGGGCTGGACGGCCATTGGCTCAAGGTGAATAAATCACTGTGCCAGATGCTGGGTTACTCGGAGCAGGAGTTTCTGGGCAAGACATTTCAGGACATCACCCATCCGGACGATCTCCAGTCCAGCCGCGAATATCTGAAGCAACTGCTGACCGGGGAACTGGACCACTTCCAGATGGAGAAGCGCTACCTGCACCGGGACGGTCACATCGTATGGATAAGTCTGAGCGTTTCGCTGATTCTGGATGCGCAGCGCAAACCGATTCATTTCGTGACCCAGGTAGAGGACATCACCGGGAACAAGTTGGCGGCACAGGCCATGCACAAGGCCAACACGGAACTCAGTCTGTTTCGCAAACTGCTAGACAATTCGAGCGATGCGATCGAGGTGGTCGACCCCGCAACGGGGCGATTTCTCGATGTCAATGAGACCACCTGCCGCGACTTGGGCTACAGCCGGGAGGAACTGCTGTCCATGGGTGTTTCCGATATCGATTCCTCTTTCAACGAGGCTTTAAGAAAAACGATTGTTGAGCAGATGGGGCGGTCGGGAACAGTACGCATTGAAAGCATGCACCGGCGCAGGGATGGCTCCACTTTCGCGGTCGAGGTGAGTGCGGTAGCCGCCAACCTGGACAAACCCTATTGGCTGAGCATCGTGCGCGACATCACCGAGCGCAAGCTGGCGGAAGAAAAAATCCGGCAACTCAATGAAGAGCTGGAAACCCGGGTGCAGGAGCGCACGCGGCAACTGCTGGCGGCGCAGGAGGAACTGGTGCGCAAGGAGAAACTGGCGCTGCTGGGGCAGGTGGCCGGCAGCATGGGACATGAGCTGCGCAATCCGCTGGGGGTGATGAGCAACGCGGTCTACTTTTTGCAAACGGTGTTGTCGGATGCGGACGACAGCGTCAAGGAATATCTGAGAATCATCAAGGACGAAATCGCCGGCTCCGAGCGCATCGTGTCGGATTTGCTGGATGCGGTGCGCACCAAGTCGCCGATCATGCAGACCACTGGCATTGCCGAACTGATAGGCCAGACCTTGCGCCAGTACATCGTGCCTGCCAGCGTCACGGTGGGGCTGGACCTGCCGGTAACGCTACCCCCGCTGCGGGTCGATGCCTTGCAAATCCAGCAGGTGTTGCGCAACCTTATCAGCAACGGTGTCGAAGCCATGCCACAGGGTGGCCGGCTGGAAATCAGCGCCATTGAAAACAAGGCGGACGGCACCATTACCGTCGCCGTGCGCGACAGCGGCGTCGGCATGACGCCGGACCAGTTGGGCAAGCTGTTTCAGCCCCTGTTCAGCACAAAGGCGCGTGGCATCGGTCTCGGGCTGGTGGTGGTGAAGAACCTGACCGAGGCCAATGGCGGCACGGTGCAGGTGCAGAGCGAAGTCGGCCAGGGCAGTGTGTTCAGCTTCACGCTGCCCAGCGCGACTCCGTCAGGAGCAGTGGTATGACGCCTCTGCGGACATGGAGCAAGCGCTTGGCCCGCCTACTCTTGGGGTTGATGGCTTTCGCCTGTTATGGCCAGGCCCCTGCGGCGACCCTGTTGCTGGATCCGGCGCAGCCATCTTATTCCCTGGGGGAACGGGTCGAATTTTATGAAGACAGAGCAGCCAACCTGGACCTCAGAGAAATATCTCAGTTGCCTGAAAATGCATGGCAACAACATGCCAAAGCCATCCCCAATTTTGGCTTTAGCAGATCTGCTTACTGGTTTCGTATAAGGCTTCAAAACACGCAAGCGCAGAAATGGCTGCTGGCAATCGACTATCCCCTGCTCGATGAAATTGCGATCTACACGTTTGACGGTGAGCGCCCCGTGCAAACGGTTCAAACCGGCGACGCCCGCCCCTTTATCGATCGGCCGCTCAAGCAGGCAACGTTTGCCTTCCCGCTGACGCTGTCATCGACGGGGCCGGTTACGGTCTATTTGCGTGTCAAGAGCACGGGCACCGTGCAGGTGCCGATCGAGCTGTGGCAGGAACAAGCGTACTACGAGCACGAAGAAACGATTACCGCGATCACGGGGGTCTATTTCGGCATCCTTTTGATCATGGTTCTTTACAACTTGTTCGTCTATTTGATGGTGCGCGAACCAGCCCATATTCACTATGCCTTATTCGTAACGACGATCGGATTATTTACCGCTGGGCTGTATGGCTGGGGCTACAAATACCTGTGGCCGCAAGCCGTGCTCTTCGAGCAATACAACA
>JAQTSL010000124.1 GCA_028711355.1 Rhodoferax sp. | reverse complement strand
GTGGATGTTGGGAATGACAAAGCTGTCCACCACCACATCCGGGCACAACTCGGTCCCAGCGCCCACCGACTGGTTGACGGCTGCGACATCGCCGCCAATCATGACGATGTATTTGCCCGGACAAATGCTCTTGGCAAACAGGATTTCAACGTTGGCGGTTTTCGCCATGGCGTCAGCGGCGCCAATACCTTGGGCGATGCTGGTGAATTCAACCAATCCGATGGCATGGTGGCTCATGGGTTTCCTTCAGGCAATAAGAGTGATCGACTGCGCAGACACCTCGGCCACGCGGCCGCTGATGCTGGCGTGAAGGCGTGCGCCCAGCGCATCTGGCGGAATATCGGCCAGCAATTGGCCACGTTGCACCAGATCACCCACCCGGACCACGGGCACGGCTGCGGCGCCGACATGCTGGCGCAGGTTCAGCACCACCTTGGCCGGGCAGCAGTCCGATTCGTCCAGGGGTGCCTTTTTGTTGTAGGCCGCGATACCCAGCCGTCTCACCAGCCGGGAGGTGGGTACCAGGCGATGCTCCGCCATGGGGTCTGCTGCACGCAAATCGCCCACATAACGGGCCCCCTCGGCACGAAATTGGGCCTTCAGCGCCACATTGATGCGCATTGGCGAAATATCGACCGGGCAAGCCCATTGCTCACAAATGGCACATTCGGAACAGGTCAGCGCCGACAGCAACACCGACGGCTTGCCAATGTCATGGTAATTGGCAGAACGAACAATCAGCGCGGGATGCAACTCATGACCGATCAGATGGCGCGGGCACAACTCGGTGCACAGGTTGCATTGTTCGCAAACGGTGCGCGCAATCGCCATCACATCCTGCATTGGTTTGCGGTGGCGGCGAATCACCACATGGTCTTGCGGAAGGACGATGATGCCGCCGGTGGTTTTGGTGACGGGCTGATCGATGGAGTCCAACAACCGGCCCATCATCGGGCCGCCATTGATGAAAAACGGCTTGTCAACGATGATGTCCCCGGCCCTGGCAATCACGTCGCGCAACGGTGTGCCAATGGGCACCGTCACCGTGATCGGGGCGGACACCGCACCCGAGATGGTCAGCGTGCGCTCAATCACTGGCGCGTTGTTGTCCACGGCCCGCGCCAGATTGATCAGTGTCAGCACGTTATTGACCGCCACACCGACATCCTTGGGCAGCGCAGCGGGTGGCACCCGTCGGCCGGTGGCCAGCCAGATGGTGATCACCTCGTCTCCGGCCGGATAAATGTCCTTGAGGATGTGAATGCGCATGTTGGCTGCCAGCAGCGGCTGCACCGCGGCGATGGCCTCCACATACTTGGCCTTGAAGGCAATGATGCCTTCGCGCGCGCCCACCGCCTGCATCGCCAACTGCAAGCCGCGCACCAACTGCTGCGCATACTTGACCGCCAGTTGCTGGTCAACCTTGAGCAGTGGTTCGCATTCCGCACCATTGACCAGGTAAATCTCGGCCTGGCTCAAAAGCTTGACATGGGTCGGAAAGCCCGCCCCGCCAGCACCAACCACACCCGCCGCACGGGCCTTGTTTGCAATGTCGTTCACGTTTTTTTCCTCGTGCGGGGAGGTTTCAACAACAGGGCCAGATCAGACGCCGGGCGACCAATCACTTTCTCGCTGACCAAGGCCTCATGGCGTTCGGCCACCCTGCACCCGGCATCAACAGCAGCACGGCAGGAACCGATGTCGCCTTCGAGCACCAGGGTGATCAACCCCGGGCTGATGGTGATCTGCCTGACCAAACGCACACTGGCTGCCTTGAGCATCGCGTCGGCCGCCTCAATGCCACAGACCAGGCCACGCACCTCCAGAAAGCCGTAGGCCTGATTCATCTCAATACACCAGCGGCTGGGCCGCAATGTCTGCCACGGCGCGGGCAAACGCATCACAGGCAGCGCGACATGCGGCCTGCGAGCCTTGCAGATACGCACCTGAATAATTGGTCGGTGAGGGCGGACGCACATAACCCGCCAGCCGCACCTCGGCCGCCTTCAGGGCCGCATCCAGCCCGACGGCGGCCTCCAGTGGCGGAGCCACCAGGTAAGCCAGCGAATCGCCTTCCTGGACACCCGCCACTTCGGCCAGATAGGAACCACAGCGCGACACCACATGCGACAGAAATGCCACGGTGTGCGCCTCGTTGGCCCACTGGAATGCCGCACCGTCACGCACATGGGCCAGCGCCGCATCCAGACCTGAGCGCACCTCGGACGGAGACGGCCCGGCCAGCATCAGAATCACTTCACCGGCGGTGCTGGACGGCCCGTGTTTGGCGCCGGCATAAAACGAGTTGCCGTACACCACACGCACATTAGCCTGCTTGGTGGCCTCGTCGGCGGCAATGTAGGCCACGTCATCCGAGTCCGCCGTGAACAGACCCAGGCTGAACACGCTGTCGTCAAGCTGGAGTTCCTTTTTGAAATCAACCTGCAGTGACGAAATCAACCGCACTGCGCAGACCGATGCCGGGATTCTTTCAAAGGTTGACATGCCTAGCCTCCGGCCATTTTCTTGCCCAGGGCAATGCCGCTGGCCTGCTCCTTGAGCATGCGCTCGGCCAGTTCGGCAATCACGGCGGCGGCTTCCACCGGCGGCGTGCCACCGCGATGGATGTTGGAAATGCAGGTGCGTTCGGCCTCCACCGTCAGGCGGGTGGGCTTGTAGACCATGTAGCACGACAGGCTCTCAGACTGGCCCAAACCCGGACGCTCGCCAATCAGCAGGATCACCACCTTGGCCTGCAACAGCTCGCCAATCTGGTCTTGCACCTTGACCCGGCCAAAACGCACAAACAAAGGGGTTCCGGCCTTGAGCTGCAACGACTCCAGCCCACGGATCAACGGTGGCACGATGTCATCAAAATTGGCCGTGGTGGCTTCGGTGGACAAGCCGTCCGAGATCAGCAGTTGCACATCCGGGGCCTTGATGCACTGCGACTTGATGATCTCCAGCCCTTTGGCGCTGAGCGTGCGCCCCAGGTCAGGCCGGGTCAGGTACTGGCCTTTCTCGGTAATTTCCGTCTGCACTTCGAGCAGGCCAGCGCGTTGCACCCACTGCGCCGGAATCTCACTCAAAACCGTTTCCTTGGAACGCGCGTGATCAGCCAGAAAGCGCAACAACGACTGGGTGCGCGGGCGTGGGCCGCTGCGCCCGGCGCAGACACGGGCGCGGGTGCTGCGCCGCAACTCGGTCAACACATCGGCACTGTGGGGCTCGTTGACGCCGACCCACAGGCGGGCATCTTCACTCCCCAGATCAGGCAACTCGCCCGGCACAGGTGTCTCTGTCGCGCTCACCGCTGTCGGTGTTTGTTCCAGCTCGCGCATCACAGCGCGAACAATCTCGGCTATTTGGGCTTCGTTCATGCTTGATCCCATCAGAAGAACAGCGATGCGTCACCCGCCGCCCGGGTCAGCTTGCCCTGGCTCATCAAGCCACGGGCTTCGAGCCAGTGCTCAAACTCCGGGGCCGGGCGCAGCCCCAGGGTTTGGCGCACCGTGGCAATATCGTGGAACGAGCAGGTCTGGTAATTGAGCATGATGTCGTCACCCATCGGCATCGCAATGACAAAGTTGCAACCCGCCGTGGCCATCAGCATCAGCAGGCTTTCATTCGAGTTTTGGTCGGCATCGGCGTGGTTGGTGTAGCAGCAGTCACAGCCCATCGAGATGCCCGACAGCTTGCCCATGAAGTGATCTTCCAGAGCCGCACGCAAGATCTCGCGGCTGTTGTAGAGGTATTCGGGGCCAATAAACCCGACCACCGTGTTGACGGTGAACGGCGAGTAATGCCGCGCCAGACCGTAGTTTCTGGCTTCCATCGTGACCAGATCGGCCCCGTGGTGCGCGTTGGCCGACAAGGCCGAACCCTGGCCGGTTTCAAAGTACAGGCAGTTGCCACCCGCCACGCGAGAATAGTGGCGACCGACTTCGGCGGCTTCATCGAGCATCTCCAGCGAAATGCCGAACTCCTTCAAGCCTTTCTCGCTGCCACAAATGCTCTGGAACAGCAGGCCAATCGGCGCCCCCTTGCGCACCGCTTCCATCTGCGTGCTGATGTGCGCCAGCACACAACCCTGGGTCGGAATCTGGTGTTTCTCGATTACCTCATCAATCTGATTCAGGATGCGCGTGACCGATTCGACGTTGTCGGTGACCGGGTTCACGCCAATCACCGCATCCCCAGCACCATACGACAGCCCCTCAAAAATCTGCGCCGAAATGCTGCGGGTGTCGTCGCGGGTGTCGTTGGGCTGCAAGCGGCAACTGAAGCGCCCGGGCAGGCCCAGGGTGGTGTTGGCCTTGGTCACCACTGGCAACAACTTGGCACCGTAGATCAGGTCACCGTTGGAGCAAATCTTGGCCACCGCAGCCACCATCTCCGAGGTCAGGCCCTTGCGCAACACCTCCAGCTCTTCAAGTGTGGCGGTGTCACTCAGCACATATTCGCGCAACTGGCCGACGCTCCAGTTCTGGATGCGCTGGTAAACCGCCTCGTTCACGTTGTCCTGAATCAGGCGCGTGACGCAGTCTTCTTCGTAGGGCACCACCGGGTTGTTGCGCAGGTCTGATAGCAGCAGCTCCGACAGCACTTGCTTGGCCGCCACACGCTCACGCGCATCCTGTGCGGCAATACCGGCCAGCCGGTCGCCCGAGCGTGCCTCGTTGGCTTTGGCCAGCACGTCCTTGACACTTTTGAAGGTGTAGCCGTGTCCAAACAATCGGGTTGAAAGCATCATGGTGGTCGTTGTCCTTCAATGCGGGAAGGCGAGCGACTTGACGGTGATCGGAATCGTGCCGCCACTGAAGTAGCTCTTGCCAATGTCAAGATAGTCACCGGCGCGGGTAAACACCTCGTCGATGATCAGCAGTTCGCGCCCGGGCACCAGCCGGAACAACTCCATGCCCAGCGCCTTGCCGACATCCTGCGAGGTCACCGCCACCAGCGGGTGGCTGCTGCCGGGTTGCGCGCGTGAATAGCTCTGCAATTCGAGCGCGGCTTGCCAGACGGTCTGGCAAGTCACCGGAAGATCGTCCGGCAAGGCCAGCGCATACACATCAGCCACCGCATCCAGGTCGTGGTCCTTCACCGCATCTTGCCAGGCCGCCGACAGCGCACCGGGGCGAAACTCGCGCCAGCGCATACGCGGGTGCAGCACCGGCACGTTGCGCAGCGGCACACCCTGGTACTTGTTCCAGACCGTGCTGCCCGACAGCGTCAAGGTGTGGGCACCCGCACCAATCACCGTGGCCCGCAGCGTTTGCGCCGGCGCGCGTACCGGGAAACCGGCCTCAGCCAGTTGCCGCCCCAGCGCCTGCGCCAGCAGCGGGCCAATGTCACCAAAGCGGTAGGGCGACTCGGCAGACGGACGCTGCATACATTCACCGACTCCGCCCGAAATAAAAACTGCGTCAAACCGGTAAGCCTCGCGCAGCGGCTTGGTCATCAGGAGTTGCTGCGCCAGTTGAGAGGGCCGCGCCTGCATCACTTCAAGGATGAGTGTGGCCATGCGCTCGGCTACCTTTTGCAGGTCCTGGGTTGAGAGCGTTGAGGCGGCACGTTCCGTCCCCAACAACTCCCGCAGAATGAGGGCCGCAGGTGCATGCACCGTGCTGACGCGCCCGCTGGCATCGGTTTGCAGCAAATGCCCGCCGACATTCAGGCACGCGGTATCGAGCACCCGGCCACCTTCAAACACCGCGTAGTTCGAGGTGCCACCACCGACATCGATATTGAGTACGCGGGCGGCATTTTTTTCGGAGTACGCCCCGGCGCCGGAACCGCGCCCGGCAATCACCGACTCCAGATGCGGCCCGGCCGTGGCGACGACAAAATCTCCCAGGCCAGCCGCCAGCGACATCACGGTGTCGCGCGCGTTGCGCACCTTGGAGGTCTCGCCGGTGATGATGACGGCGCCTGACTCCACGTCCTTCAAGGTCAAGCCGGCCAACTCGTATTGCTGGCGGATAAAGGAATCCAGCGCCGCCACATCCACCGCGCCATCGGCCACAAACGGCGTGAAGATCACCGGGCTGACATACACAATATCACGCCGCGAAAACTCGTAGTGCGGCACGCTGGTAGGCCCGGCGGTGTTGACAATTTCCAGCTCGGAAAAAATCACCTGCGACGTGGTTGTGCCCAGGTCAATGCCGATGCTGCGTAGGCACCTTGTGTTCACTTTTGTGCCTCTTGCCCTTGCTCTATATGCGCAAGCAGCTCTTCAGTTGATAGCAACACTTCACTCGCCGTGCGGGCTGGCGGCTGGCTCACCTGCACCGGCGGGCGCAGCACGCGCTTGAACGTGATGCCACCTTCGGAGCAATCCCCGCATCGGTTGTGACAGGTCTGGCAAGCCATGGTTTTCAGACAATCCGGAAGTTGTCCACCAGCACACAGCGGCGCAGCCGCACAAAGGTGCGCGCCGAGGTCACGCCCTCGCCGGTGGGGGTGGTGATGGTCATGCTGGTCCAGCCTTCGCCACCAAAACCAAGACCCGCCAGGCACGGCCCGTTTTTGACAAAAATGCTGGTGTTGATTTCGTTGGCCATGTGATCCAGGTTGTCCAGATTGCGCGAGTGCATGGCGGCCGTGTGTTTGCAGCCGCCTTCCAGCTTGACCGCCATGGCAATGGCATCGGTCACATTGGCCACACGGATGATGGGCAGGATCGGCATCATCAACTCGGTCACGGCAAACGGGTGATTGGCCGCGGTCTCGACAAACAGCAGCCGGGTGTCTGGCGGCACGTTCAGGCCAATGGCCGCCGCAATCTTGGCGGCATCACGCCCGACCCATTCCCGCTTGACCGTGCCCTTGTTGTCCAGGCCAATCTTGCCCAGCACCAGATCGACCAGGCGCTTGGCCTGGTCTGGTGTCAACTCCACCGCCTGGTGTTTGGCCATCTCCTGTTTGAGCCGGTCGGCCACCGAGTCAACCACAATCACCTCTTTCTCGTCGGCGCAGATGATGTTGTTGTCAAACGCGGCGCCCCAGACAATGTCGCGCCCGGCTTTTTCGATGTTGGCGGTCTCGTCCACCACCACCGGCGGGTTGCCGGCGCCAGCCGCAATCAGCCGTTTGTCGGTGTGTTTGCGCGCCTCTTCCACCACCGCTTCGCCACCCGTCACCGTCAGCAGGTTGATACCCGGGTAGCTGAACAGTTGCTGCGCGGTGGCGATGTTCGGGTTGACCACCGTGGTGATGACGTTTTGCGGTCCACCGGCGGCCACCACGGCTTCATTGATCAAGGTGACCGCCCGTTGCGACACCGCTTTGGCGGCCGGATGCGGCGCAAACACCACCGTGTTGCCAGCGGCGATCATGCTGATGGCGTTGTTGATGACGGTAGCCGCCGGGTTGGTCGATGGCGTAACCGACGCAATCACGCCCCAGGCGGCGTTTTCCATCAGCGTCAAGCCATGGTCGCCCGAAAGCACGGTCGGCACCAGGCATTCCACACCGGGCGTGTGCCGCGCTTGCGATACGTTTTTGGCAAACTTGTCAGCCACCCGGCCCATGCCGGTCTCGGCCACCGCCAGCTCGGCCAGTTCCTGGGCGTGTTTCTCACCGGCCTGGCGGATCGCCGCAACCGTCAGGCTGCGCATGGCGACACTGCGCATCTGCCGGTAGGCCTTGTCGGCCTCGGCCACCGCATCATCCAGACTGGCAAAGACACCCATCGGCAGCGGTGCTGCGCTGGCAGCCCTTGCGCTCACCGGTGAGAGGCTTGGCTTGTTGGTCTGATCCATCGACTGCACTACCGCCCGGACGATGCGCTCAATGTCTGCGTTGCCAATGTTCACGGCTTGCTCCTGCTTCTATTTGCGATAGGTCACGTGGTCTTGTGTCACCACCTGATCCACGATGCCGATGACACTGAGGTCAATCGGCAACTCGCCGCCACAGGCCTTGCGCGCCGAGCTGCCGGTGACCACCAGTACCCATTCACCGTTGCCAGCGCCCACGCTGTCAGCGGCCACGTGGCGCACACCCGAGGGCTTGCCCTTGGCGTCAATAAAGTCAATCAGAAGCAGGCGGTCCTTCCCCAGCCCGTCACACCGGACGGTAGAAACCACCTGCCCCACCACAACTGCGAGTTGCATAGCGGGCTCCTTTCAGGAAATCGGTTGGGTGTTTATTCCGTTTCCAAATCATTTGTGTCTCGGCGCGAAGCCGCAGGCAGTGCACTAGCACGACCAGGCCAAGCAACAACGACACGGATGATTTAGAAATGGAATTAGTCCATTGGCTTGCCGTCACCCTTGATCGGGAAAATGGACTCCAGGTCACCGTGCGGGCGCGGGATCACATGCACCGACACCAGTTCGCCAACACGCTGCGCCGCAGCAGCGCCGGCATCGGTGGCGGCCTTGCAGGCCGCCACATCGCCGCGCACCATGGCGGTGACCAGGCCGCCGCCAATTTGCTGGAAACCAACCAGCTTGACGCGCGCCGCCTTGACCATGGCATCGCTGGCCTCGATCAGTGCAACCATGCCCTTTGTTTCAATCATGCCAAGTGCTTCCATTTGCTTTCTCCTTAAGTGAGGTGGGTACAACGAAAAATCAGGCGGACAGGAGCCGCTCAAAGCGGCCTGTCTCACTGGCCTTGACGGCAGTGGCGGGGGGCAGGTGAGGCTCGAGGCTCTCTAGCTTGGGGGCCATCTTCATGGCCAGCAAACTCACCTGCACGATGTCATTGGCGCTACAGCCGCGCGACAAGTCGTGCATCGGCAGGCGCAGGCCCTGGATCATTGGCCCCAGGGCGGTATAGCCGCCCAGGCGCTCGGCGATCTTGTAGGCAATATTGCCTTCGGACAGGGACGGAAAAATGAACACATTGGCCTTGCCGGCCACCGGACTGTCGGGCGCTTTGCGGGCCGCCACGGCGGGCACAAAAGCCGCGTCAAACTGCAACTCGCCGTCAATCAGCAAATCGGGCCTGCGGCTTTGGGCCAGCGCCGTGGCCTGCGCCACCAGCTCGGCCGAGGCGTGCTGGGCGCTGCCCAGGGTGGAGAACGACAGCATCGCCACGCGCGGCTGTTCCCCGGTCACATTGGCAAAAGTTTCGGCGGTGCTGATGGCAATGTCGGCCAGTTGCTCGACCGTGGGTTTGGGCACGACACCGCAATCGGCAAAGCCAAACACATGGGATCGGTCTGGCGGCAACATGAAAAACATCGACGACAAGGTTTTGTTGCCCGCGCTCAGGCCAATCACCCGCAGCGCCGCCCGCAACACCGACGCGGTGGACGACAGATTGCCGGCAATGCAGTAGTCGGCATCACCCTTGACCAGCATCATGGCTGCGTACCACAAGGGGTCGCCCAGCTTGGTTCTGGCGCTCTCGTCACTCATCTCGGGGCGGCGCTCGCGCAGGCTGGCGGCGTACAGGTCGATCTTGGGCGAGTTCGCCGGGTCAATCACCCGCAACCCGCCATAACCAATGCCGTGAAACGTGCAATGCTCACGCAAGGCCATCGGGTTGGCCAGCAGGGTGGGGCGGGCCCAGCCGCAGCGGTTCAAGTGGCAGGCGGCCTCAATCACGCGCTGATCCAGGGCATCCGGGAACACCACACGGGCCGGATGTGCCCGAGCCCAGTCTTCACAAGCGGCGATCAGGCTCACCACGTCACACCGGGTAGCTCAGGTAGAAATAGCGCACCGCAGTCGGCGTACCGATCTTGC
>JAQTSL010000435.1 GCA_028711355.1 Rhodoferax sp. | reverse complement strand
ACCCGTTTGGCAAGCTGGCCGATCGCTTGCCGCACACCCAATTGTTGGGCTGGGGCCTGCTGCTGCTGATCGCGGCTGACACTTTATTGGCCACCAGCAATAGCGGCCTTGCTTTCTGGGCAGGGGTGGCGCTATGGGGCCTGCACATGGCCATGACACAAGGGCTGCTGGCCACCATGGTGGCCGACACCGCACCAGCAGATTTGCGCGGCACCGCGTATGGATTTTTCAACCTGCTCAGCGGCGTGGCGATGCTGGTAGCCAGTGGCCTGGCGGGCTGGCTGTGGCAGACCTTTGGCGCGGCCACGACGTTTTTGGCAGGCATCGGGTTTGCGGCGGTGGCGCTGGTGTTGTTGACGCTGCGTGACGATCGCCGCGACTGATAACGCGCTACGCAGCGCCACGCCACAGCATCCAAACAAAGGCTGCTCTGACCGATGTCAAACATCAACTGATGGTGCGGCGCAATTCAGAGACACGCCTGCCAATAGCGGCGCGGTCCGGGTACAGGTCTGATGAGGTCGTCAAAACGGTGTTAGCCAGGTAGGTTTCGAGGTCTTCCAGCGCGCGCCCAGGGTGGCCCGCCTCGGCGTGCGCCAGGCCACGGTCGCGGATCTCTTGCCAGGCTCCCGGCAGCAAAATGATCAGCCGGTCTTGCACCGCAATCAGGCGCGCCCAGTCTTCTTGCGCAGCGTGAATTTCTTTCAGGTTGTGCAACATCCGGGCAATCATTTCACGCGGCTGCGCCGCCTGTAGGTACAAGCCCAGCGGCAGCTCTTGCTCATCGACCAGACCGGCCAGGTTGCGGTACGGCTCCAGTCGCTCGGACAGTTCTTCACGGCTGAGTGACTGACCGGTGAGTGGATCGAGCACCACCTGCCCTTCGCTCAAGTTGACCTTGACCATAAAGTGCCCCGGAAACGAGACACCGCGCGCTTTCAGACCGATGCCCTGCGCCAGCTCCAGCCAGATCACCGCCAGCGAAATCGGTATCGCCAGCCGCGTGCGCAACACCACATGCACGTAACTGTTGTCCGGGTCGGTGTAGTTGTTGAAGTTGCCGGCAAAGTTCAGGTCGCGATACATGAACTGGCTGAGCGCACGCAGTCTTTGCAGCGGCCCGGCGTCGGCTGGGATGCGTCGAAGCAGGCGCGCCAGCAACTGATCAACCTCGCCCAGCACCTGCTGCACCGCCAGCTCAGGGTACTCGTCCTGCGCCAGACTGACGGCGGCTTCAAGCAGGGGAAAGTCGGCGTCGCTGTGCACCAACGAAGCAAAATACTCGAGCGGCGTGGGAACGTTCAGTGAAAGATGCATACGGGCGATTGTCTATCGGCGCACTAACTGGCGCAATTTCAGGCCAGCGACCGAAACTGTTACAAAATAAAGAGCTGCCGACGCAATCAAAATAAGCGCTAGCAGCCAAATTCGCTTCAAACTCTGGGCACGCAACGCAGTCCAGTCAAAATGACCGTTGGCCCACAGCAAAAACAGCGCCAGCACAACGCAGCCGGCCAGCACCTGTAGCAAAAACACGTCCCAGCCGGGCTCGGGCCGGTAGCTGCCACGGCGCATCAAGCCGGCCAACAGCCAGCCGGCGTTGACCATGGCACCAATGCCAATCGACAGCGTTAGCGCCGCGTGGGCAAACACCGGCACCAGAAAAATATTCAAGACTTGCGTGAGCACCAGCACGCCGATGGCCACGCGCACCGGGGTTTTTGTATCCTGGCTGGCGTAATAACCGGGCGCCAGCACCTTGATCGCCACCAGGCCAACCAGCCCGACGCCCCAGCCCATCAACGCGTGGGTCACTTGCTGCACGTCAAAATCAGTCATGGCACCGTAGTGGTACAGCACCGCCACCAGCGGCGTCGGAAACACCAGCAGCGCCAGCGCACACGGCACGGCGGTCACCACCACCAGCCGCAAACCCCAGTCCAGCATACCCGAGTAGCGGGCGGTATCACCACCGGCGCGGGCGCTGGCCAGTTGCGGCATCAGCACCACCCCCATCGCCACACCCAGCAGCGCGGTCGGAAACTCCATCAGCCGGTCAGCGTAGGTGATCCAGCTCACACTGCCTGGACGCAGGTGCGAGGCAATCTGGGTGTTGATCAGCATCGACAGGTGCGCCACGCTGACACCCAGCAGCGCCGGCCCCATCAGGCGCAGGATGTTTTGCGTGCCGGCGTCAGACCAGGCGGCTTTGAGCGCTCGCCAGCGCCAACTGATGCGCGGCTGCAGATCGAGCCGTCTGAGCGCCAGCCACTGCACCCCCAGTTGCAGCACACCGCCCAGCAGCACGCCACCGGCCAGCGCATAAATTGGCTCCAGCCCGAGCGCCTTGAACCACGGTGCGCCCAGCCACGCCGCACCAATCATGCAAATATTGAGCAGCACCGGCGTGGCGGCAGGCACGGCAAAGCGCTGGCAGGTATTGAGCACGCCCGCGCCCAGCGCGACCAGCGACATAAAGGCAATGTAGGGAAACA
>JAQTSL010000123.1 GCA_028711355.1 Rhodoferax sp. | reverse complement strand
CATCTTCCGTGCCAGCTCTCGATCATCGCTTCTGACCACGAATCACCCGAAAAATCGCCATTTCCTGCCCTATTTGGCCAGTTTGGACGCGCAGAAATGTCAACTGGGCGTCAGCGGTTGACAAAATTGTCACAATCGGGGTCGTGATGAATTCCCTAAATCACGTATTACCCTGATACGCTTTTATCGGTCCGGGTAAAAAAAAGACGTTACCGTTACTTCCAGCGCACCGGCTCCAATTGAACGTTATGCACGCCGTCGCCCAGCATCAGTTCGCCCTCTTGCACGGTGGCTTGCAAGTTCATGCTGCGCTGGGCCAGGGGCACCAGCGCTTGCGCCGCGCTGCTGGCGATGCGCCAGACTTGCAGGTTGTCCAGCCGACTGAGTTTATTGGCGAGGCCCTTCCACCAAATGTCTGCTGCGTGGCCAAAGGCGTACAGCAGCACCGCGTCGGCTTTGCTACAGGCGCGCACCAGCGGCTTTTCTTCTGGTTGGCCGACTTCCACCCAGAGCCGGGTGCGACCGGTAAAGTCGCGCAGCCACAGGTCGGGCTCGTCGGGATCAGACAGGCCAGCGCCAAAAGCCAACGTACCATCGCCGCCGCAAACGCTTTGTAGTTGGTGCGCTTGCAGCGCCAGCGCGCACAGCCGTACCATCATGCGCTCGTCGGTTTCGCTCGGGTGGCGCGCCAGGGTGAGCGCGTGGTCGGCGTAGTAGCTGTGGTCGATGTCGGCAATTTGCAGACTGGCTTTGAAGATGGTGGATTTGGTGGCCATGGTGATCTACAAAATAAAGTCAGCCGTGCATTGGCCGCAGCGCAAACCGTCGATCGCCTTGAAGTGGGCATCGAATGTCAGCAGAGCGGCACCCTGCTCCAGGCAACTGGCGGCAATCCAAAGGTCATTGCTCGGGATCGGTTGGCCCTTGCGCCGCAACGCTGCAAAAACCAGCGCATAAAAGTCGGCCGTGGCTGCGGTTGAGGCGACCACTTGTACGCGCGGTGACTGGATAAACTGTGCCAGTTCGCCGCGGTTAGCCTGCTCGCGCTTGCCAGCGGCAAAGCCCGCCAGCAGTTCACCCATGACTGTGCTGCACAGCAGCAGGCTGGGTGCGTGCTGTAGCACCGCCACAATGGCCGCATCACCGCGCTTGAAGGCGGCGTAGGCGTTGGTGTCGATGGAAATGGCGCGCATCACTCACCGCCACTGCGCCGCGTCAACTTCGGAAAATGCAGCGCTGTCGCGCGCAAAGGTGTCGGCGTCACGCGCACTCCAGGTGCCCACCAAGGCGTCCAGATCGTCAAATTTTTGCTTTTTGGGGGCTGCTACTGGCTTGCCCGTGCCCTGCAGCAAACGCAGCACGACGCTGTTGAGGCTACTACCCTCGGCGGCGGCTTGTTGCTTGAGGCGCGACAGCACCTGATCGTCCACACCGCGAATGCTCATGGTTGTCATGAATAGACTCCTGCCACACAATGAATGCAACCATGGTATCACTTTGAATGCAGATATGCCTGCAATTTATGACGACGTGGGCCCGGCCTCTGGCGACGCCGGCAGGGCCTGGCGCTGCCAACTGATGCAGCGCACACCCTCTGACCGATTTATACAATCTGAAGAAATGATTTTCAAATTGTATAAAAAACAGGATACCGTCGAGCTCCTAGACCCGCAGCGCCAGCTCGGCCGCTTTGCCGGTATAACTGGCCGGTGTTAAGCGCAGCAGACGCTCTTTTTCAGCCTGCGGGATGTCCAGCTTGGCGATAAAGCCTTGCATCAGTTCGCGCGTCATGGGCGCACCACGGGTAAAGTCTTTGAGTTGCTCATACGGCTCGGGCAGACCAAAACGGCGCATCACGGTCTGCACTGGCTCGGCCAGCACCTCCCACGCGCGGTCCAAATCGTCGGCGATAGCGGCTTCATTGATCTCGAGCTTGCCCAGACCGGTGGCCAGCGACTGGTAGGCCAGCACCGCATAACCCAGCGCCACGCCCATATTGCGCAGCACGGTGCTGTCGGTCAGGTCACGCTGCCAGCGCGAGATCGGCAGCTTGTCGCTCATGTGGCGTAACAGTGCATTGGCCAGCCCCAGGTTGCCCTCGGCGTTTTCAAAGTCGATCGGGTTGACCTTGTGGGGCATGGTACTGGAGCCCACTTCGCCCATTTTGAGCCGCTGCTTGAAGTAGCCCAGGCTGACGTAGCCCCAGACGTCGCGCGCAAAGTCGATCAGGATGGTGTTGGTGCGCACCACCGCGTCAAACAGCTCGGCCATGTAGTCGTGCGGTTCAATCTGGATGCTGTAGGGCTGAAACGTTAGCCCCAGGCCCAGCGGCTCTGGCGTTTCGATCACTTTTTTGCTGAAGGCTTCCCAGTCATAGTCTGGCCAGGCCGACAGATGGGCGTTGTAGTTACCCACAGCGCCGTTCATTTTGGCCAGCAGTTTGATACTGGCAATCTTGTCGCGCGCGGCTACCAGACGCACCAGCACATTGGCAATTTCCTTGCCCACAGTGGTCGGGCTGGCGGTCTGACCGTGCGTGCGGCTGAGCATCGGCACCATCGCAAACGCGTGCGCCATTTCGCGCTGCTTGCTGATGATGGCGTCTAGCGCAGGCAACAGCACCTGGTTGCGCCCAGCCTTAAGCTGTAGCGCGTGGCTGGTGTTATTGATGTCTTCACTGGTGCAGCCAAAGTGCACAAATTCTTGTGCAGCCACCAGCTCAGGGCGCGCCTGAAATTTGCTTTTGATCCAGTATTCCACCGCCTTGACGTCGTGGTTGGTGGTTTTTTCAATCTCTTTGATCGCCTTGCCGTCGGTCTCTGAAAAATTTTTGACCAGACCCAGCAGGTAAGTGCGCGCGCCCGGAGTCAGCGGTTTGAATTCGGCAAAACCGCAGTCGCTCAGGGCGATGAACCAGGCCACTTCCACTTGCACGCGGCGGTGCATATAGCCCTGTTCACTCATCGACGGGCGCAGTTTGGCAAGCTTGGCGGCGTAGCGGCCGTCGAGCGGGCTCAGGGCAGAGATGGCGGAGGTAGTCATGCGCCGAATTGTAGGGGGCTGGCACTGGATAGAATGGCCCAAACTCACAACGCTGCAAGTCTGTCACATGGCCATGAAACTGATCGGATCCAACACTAGCCCCTACGTGCGCAAGGTACGCATCGTGATGGCAGAAAAAAAACTCGACTACGACTATGTGCTAGAAGACGTCTGGTCAGACGCCACCGGCATCTGCCAGTCCAACCCGCTGGGCAAGGTGCCGTGCCTGATCATGGAAGGTGGCGAGGCCATTTTTGATTCACGCGTGATTGTTGAATACTTTGACACACTCTCACCGGTGGGCAAGCTGATACCGGCGCTGGGCCGCGAACGCGCCGAGGTTAAAACCTGGGAAGCGTTGGCCGACGGGGTGCTCGACGCTGCCATTCTGGCGCGACTGGAAGCGACCTGGAAAGACCGCACCAAGGCTCAGCGCAGCCAGGCCTGGATCGCGCACCAGCTCGCCAAAGTCAACGCCGCGCTGGCCGCGATGAGCAAAGGTTTGGCCGATCAACCGTTTTGCACCGGCATCCATTTGACACTGGCTGACATCGCTGTTGGAGTGGCTTTGGGCTACCTTGACTTTCGCTTTCCAGAGATTGACTGGCGTGGGCAGTATCCCAACCTGACCAAGTTGCACGACAAACTGGTGCAGCGCCAAAGCTTCATCGACACCCAGCCCGGCTGAAGTTGCTATCAAAGAGCCAGCGATCAGGGCCGGTGGCTGGCCGCCGGGCGCGCTAGCGCCAGGATACGTTCAAGACTGAGATTGACCTTGATGTCCCGAAACGGCACGCTGGCGACGATACGGTAGTCTGCCAGCCTGGTGTCGCGCGCGATTGGCTCGCCCGTTGGCATGCCATGGCGGTTAATGAGCACCGCAACCTGGGGCATGGTGGTGTTTTTGCCGCGCCTGATCACCACCGCGATTTCCTGGGTGGCCAGCTTGACATAGGTGCCGGGCGAATAAATGCCTACCGCCTTGATCAGTGCGGCACCCGCCTCATCGATCTGCCGGTTTTCGTCAAAGTAGCACGACTGCATTGCCGCACCCGGCGCCTCGGGCGAGCGTGCCACACGCGGCGACAGTCGCGCGGCAAACATATCGACACGCTGGATTAGCCGGGCTAACCGCTGCCCGGGGCTGCGCGGCGCCAGCGCGCCCGGCACTTTCAGGTTGTGATGCAACACCGCTTCCAGCCAAAGAGGGTCGGTCACCCCCATCTGCTGCAACATATCGACCGAGCGCGCAGCGTGCGACGCAATGCGCTGGCGCTGATGTTCGGACAGTGGTTCCTTTTGCGTGACCAGCCGGTCTTGCAACTCGGTCATGCTGATATTCATGGTCAGCGCGGCGCTACCCAGCACGTTGCGCTCTGCGGGGCTCCAGTGCAGCACGTCGCGCGCAGCGATGCTGCAAATGGCGCAGACCAGCATGGCGTGGGTGGCGCTGTAATGTTGGATTTCGACGCTGGCGAGCTGGATCAGCGCGAATAGCGTGCCGTCGGCGTTGAGCAAGGCATGCTGCTCCAGCTCGGTCTGCAGGCGGAGCAGTCGCGGCAAAAAACTCTCTCCGTTGCTGTCGCGCAGGGCCGCGTGCGCCAAGGTCTGTAGCGCGATCCAGTCGGGGGTGTCACTCAGCTCCAACTCGACTTGGTCGCGCTTGGCGTCGTAAGGTGAAACCTGCACTTGCGCAATTTGTCCCAGGACCCGATCCTCCAGCACCAGGTTGTTGATCCGGTTGACGTAGCCCCGACGAAAATTGTCGGACTGGTCGGCGTCGATATAAATCAGGTCGCGCTTGCCGACCATCGCTTCCAGCACGGCGCGGCTGTCCACCTGAAAACCCTTGCCAGCCAGCAGGACGCCGCTTTGGTCACGCAGCGGGCATGGCAATGGCTGGCCGATCAGGATGGTATCGATGTTGACGGGAACCAGGTTCATAGTGGGGCTGGATTATGCCCAGTGGGTAACTGAAAATTTTGGGTTGGCCTGCGAGCATAACGTGCTTGCGGCACCTGATAGCATTCAATATATGTCGCAAACTAAGCCAGTTCCTACTTTTCCGCCGGTACCGTCAGCGTTGACTGGAAAGCTGTTCCGCACTGATGCGCTACCAGCGCGCCTGGCCGCGTTGCCGCGCCCACTGGTCTTCACCAACGGTGTCTTTGACGTGCTGCATCGCGGTCACGTCATGTACCTGGAGCAGGCGCGCGCCCTGGGCGCCAGCCTGCTGGTAGCGCTTAACACCGACGCGTCGGCACGCCGCCTGGGCAAGGGAGCGGACCGCCCGCTGAATAACGAAATAGACCGAGCCTGTGTGATTGCGGCGCTGGCCAGCAGCACGCTGGTGAGCTGGTTTGACGAAGACACGCCGCAAGAGCTGATTGCGCTGGTGCGCCCAGACATTCTGGTCAAAGGCGGCGACTACGATATGGCTGGCCTGCCCGAGACCGCGCTGGTGCAGTCGTGGGGCGGTCGCGCGCTGGCGTTGCCATTTGTGGCCGGATATTCCACCACAGCGCTGGTACGCAAGATCAGAAGCCTATAAGCAAAAATTATTCTTAGTCGCGCAGCACGGTCTCGCTGCGGAATTGATCGTGGCAGTTTTTGCAGCTTTTTTGCACCTCATCCACGCTGCTGCGAATCGTTGGCAGGTCGGCACTGTCGGCGGCCTGTGCCAGTTGGCTAACCGCCGCCAGAAAGCGGTCTTGCGCCAGTTTGAAGTCGGCCGGCTGGCGCCAAACCTCGGGCTTAGCGCGCGTGGGGCGATAGTTGCCCTCAGCGCTGAAATAAACCCAGGGCTGGGTAGCAAGCGTCTTGAGGGCCCTTGCCTGCTCAGCGAATTCGACCTTGACGTAATCGCGCCGGTCGCGCGCCACCAGTCCCATCGGTTCCAGCGCTTTGGTGAACTGCTTGAAAATGGCCAGGCGTTTACTTTGCAACTGCTGGGGGTGGGGATCACGCCCGCCTTGATCGCACGCGGATAAAAAGGCCGTAGCCAGCAGGGCCAATAGGAGTTGGCGGGTATTTGTCATCAGTTGCATCAAAAGCTTCAGGTTGGGGTTGGGATTTTGTCAGCGCAGGTACCGCCTAATACATGCTGCCACAACTTCAGAATGGCCGCGCGCTCGCTCTGGAGCTGTTCCACCGGCACTTTGCTGGGCGCTTCATCCAGTCGCGCCCGGTGCTGCACCTGACGCAGGGTGCGATAGGCACTGGCCGCCGCGTGCCCGACACCCGCAGGCAGCAGACCCAGCGCCTGGGCCCGTTCCAGCAGCGCAATATTGCCAGCGTTGGCCAACAGCTCGGGGTGGGCACGTGACTGCGATAGCACCAGAAATTGCATCACAAACTCGACGTCGATCATGCCGCCCGCGCTGTGTTTGACGTCAAAGCGCCCGGTCGGCGTTGGGTTGGCACTGGCCACGCGCTGGCGCATGGCACAAATTTCAGCGCCCAGTTCGGAGGCAGCGCGCTCGGCCGTCAGCACGGCGTTTCGTACGGCGTCAAAGCGCGCGTGCATCGACGCGTCACCCAGCACACAGCGCGCCCGCGTGATGGCCTGGTGTTCCCAGGTCCAGGCGGTGTTGGAGCCGCGCTGTTGCTGGTAGGCGGCATACGCGGCAAAACTGGTAATCAGCAACCCGGCGTTGCCGTTCGGGCGCAGCGCGGTGTCAATCTCATAGACGTCGCCCTCGCCGGTCTTGACGGTCAGCCAGTTGATCAGCTTGCGCACCAGGTTGGCATAGACCTCGGGGGCGCGTTCATCGTCGTCGTCAAACACAAACACGATGTCCAGGTCGCTGCCGTAGCCCAGCTCTTTGCCACCGAGCTTGCCGTAGGCAATGATGCCCAACTGGGGTTGCTCGCGGTGCGTTTTTTTCAGGCGGCTCCAGCACCAACGGGTGGTGATGCGCAGCACCGCGTCGGCCAGCGCGCTCAGGTCGTCGGCGACTTGCTCCACGGTCAGCACGCCTTCAACGTCACGCGTGAGCGTGCGAAACACCTCGGCGTGGTGGGCTCGGCGCAGCAGGTTCAACAGCGACTCGTCGTCGTCTTCGCCAGCGGCTAGCAGCGCCAAACGCCGGTGGTCCAATTCGGCTTCAAAGGCGTCCGCGTCAAAGCGCTCGTCCAGCAAGGTGGCGGCGGCCAGCTCGTCGATCACACCTGGGTGCAGCAGCAGGTAGCGCGCCGGCCAGCGCGCCGCGCCCAGCAGTCGTAGCAAACGCTCGTGGACGTTGGGGCGCTCCAGCAGCAACGCCAGGTAGCTTTCGCGGCGCAGCAGCGGCTCCATCCAGTCCACCAGGCCAATAGCCGCAATCTCCGAGACGCGCCCCTCTTGTACCCACTGCGCGGTGCGCGAAAGCAGGCGCACCAGTCGCGCGCGTGATTCGTCGCGCAGCGCCGCTACGCGCGGATGATCCAGCCAGGCTTGCAGACGCTGGCGCAGGGCATCACCGACTTTGGGTAATAGTTCGGCAATGCTGGCGCTGGCCTCTTGGCCCTGACCGGGTTGGCAATGGTGGCAGGGCGGCTCTGCCCCCCCCAGCAGCGTGTCAAACTCTTGCGCCACCAGTTCGCGGTGCGCGTCAAGCTGCTCCAGAAACTGTGCCGTGCTGTCGAGCCCCAGCGTGCTGGCGATCCAGGCCAGATCGGCGTCTTGCGTGGGCAGCACGTGCGTCTGCTGGTCGTCCAGGTACTGGATGCGGTGTTCCACGCGGCGCAAAAACTGGTACGCCAGCGCCAGCGCCTGGGCTTTGTCGGCCGTCATTAAGTTGGCTTTGACCAGGCGCGGCAGCGCACGCAGCGTAGCGCGGGTGCGCAGCTCGGGGAACTGCCCGCCGCGTACCACCTGCAGCAATTGCACAATGAATTCAATCTCGCGGATGCCCCCGCGCGAGAGCTTGACGTCGTTGGCGCGCTCGGGCCGCCCGGCGCTGCGCTTGCTGGCGTGCTCGCGAATCTGATGGTGCAGCAAGCGCAGCGCCTCAAACACGCTGTAGTCCAGATAGCGCCTGAACACAAACGGCAGCACCACCTTGCGCAGCGGCCCGGTGGCACCGCTGTGCACGCTGTCCCAGGGCGCTACCACCCGACTTTTGAGCCAGGCAAAGCGCTCCCATTCGCGCCCCTGCACGTGCAGGTATTCTTCCAGCGCGTCCAGCGACACGGCCGCTGGCCCCGAGTTGCCGTTGGGGCGCAATGCCAGATCAACCCGAAACACAAAACCGTGGTCGGTGCTGTCGGCGAGCAACGCATAAATGGCCTTGACCGCCATGGCAAAGTATTCATGGTTGCTGATGCGGCCCCGGCCCTGCGCGTCGCCGGCGGTTTCGCCGTCTTCGTCGTAGATATAGATCAGGTCGATGTCGCTTGAAACATTGAGCTCGCGTGCGCCCAGTTTGCCCATGCCGACGATCCACAACTGCGCACGCTGGCCCTTCGCGGTCATGGGTGCGCCGTAGCGCGCATCCAGCGTGGCCTGCGCCTGGGTCAGTGCCTGGTTCAGGGCAAATTCGGCCAGATCGGTCATGGCCTGGGTGATCTGTTGCAACGGCGCCTGCTGCTCGCAGTCGAGTACCAGCAGGCGTTCCAGCACCAGCGTGCGCAGGACGCGCAGCGCCCGGCCACAGTCGTGGCCGCTTTGACGCAGCGCGCCATAAGTGTCCTGTAGATGGCGCGGTGTGGGCACACCAGCAGACAGCAAGGGCAACTCAGCTTCAAAGCGGCGATGTACCCGCTGCGCAAAACGCGAGTGCCAGGCAAGTGGAGGGCGGGTCATAATTCTGTCGTTCAATCTAATTCTGGAACCTTTTGTCTGCCCCGTCTTTTACCCTGCTCAAAATCTGGTCGGCGCTAACCGGCTGGCTACTGGTGGCCGTGCTATCGTTCTGGCTGCTGGTGGGTGCTGTCTGGGGAACGCTGCACTGGCTGATTGTGCCGCGAATTGACGAATTTCGCCCGCAGTTGCAAGCGCAGGCAACGCAAGCGCTGGGGGTGCCGGTGCGCCTGGGGACCATCGTGGCGCGCTCCAACGGGCTGGTGCCATCGTTTGAACTGTTAAATGTAGAGCTGCTTGATACACAGGGCCGGGTTGCGTTGAATCTGACACGGGTGCTGGTGTCGCTGTCGCCACGATCGCTCTGGCGGCTGGGTTTTGAGCAAATTTACATTGACAGCCCGACGTTGGACATCCGGCGCTTGGCCGATGGCCGGATCAGCGTTGGTGGGCTGGACTTTGCGGCGGCGAGCGCGGGGGGGGCAAGTGCACTTAACTGGTTTTTTTCGCAGCGTGAATTTGTCATTGCCAACGGCGCGGTGCGCTGGAGCGATGACCTGCGTGGCACGCCCAGCGTGGCCTTGCAGCAGGTGGATGTGGTGGTGCGCAACGCCGGACGGCACCATGATCTGCGCCTGGACGCCACGCCGCCGCCTGACTGGGGGGAGCGCCTGAGTCTGCGTGGGCAGTTGGTGCAGCCGCTGCTGACGCGCCAGAACGGGCGCTGGCAGCAGTGGGATGGTCAGTTGTTTGCGGCTTTTGACCGGGTCGATCTGTCGCAACTACAGCGCTACGCCGAGTTGGGCTTTGATTTGCGCCAAGGCCGCGGCTCGCTGCGTGCCTGGCTCGATGTGAGCCAGGCACAGATCACCGCCGCAGTGGCCGACGTGGCGCTGGCGCAGGTAACTGTCCAGCTCGGTGCCGAGCTCCAGTCGCTGGCCTTGCAGCAGGTGCAGGGTCGCCTG
>JAQTSL010000434.1 GCA_028711355.1 Rhodoferax sp. | reverse complement strand
CGGCCAAATTGTGTTTGACGGCAGCACCGCCGATTTACGCCACGCCGACACCCTGACCGGCGCTTACCTGGGGGGCCGAAAAACTGTGGGGCTGGGCTTTAAGCGGCTGGTAGCGGCTAACACACCACGGCTGATACTGGAAGGCGCACGCGAGCACAACCTGAAAAACGTGTCGGTGGAGATTCCGTTAAATCGTCTGGTGGTCGTCACCGGCGTCAGCGGCTCGGGCAAATCGACGCTGATGCAAGACACGCTGAGTCCCGCACTGCTGCGCCACTTTGGCAAGGCCACCGACTCACCCGGCGCCTATGACCGTCTGCTGGGCGCCGAACAGTTGAGCGACGTGGTGTTTGTCGATCAGTCGCCGATTGGCAAAACGGCCCGCTCCAATCCGGCCAGTTACGTCGGCGCCTGGGACGCCATCCGTGCCATTTTTGTCGATGCGCCGCTGGCGCGCCAGCGCGGGTACACCAGTAGCAAATTCAGCTTCAACAACGGCGACGGCCGCTGCCCCAGCTGCGGCGGCGCGGGTTTTGAGCACGTCGAGATGCAGTTTTTGAGCGACGTCTATCTGAGCTGCCCCGACTGCAATGGTGCGCGTTACCGGCCCGAGATTCTTGAGGTCACCATCGAGCGCACTGCAGGCCAGGGAGCAGAAATCGGGTTAGCAGAATTGGGGTCAGATCCCAATTTGGGCTCAAGTAGGTCACAAGCATTGCAGCGCATCACCGATTTGGCAAAACCCCAAGTCCAGGGCTCTGACCCCATTTCTGCGGTGCCGGTTAAACCGAACGCTGTCCGCCATCTGAACGTCGCCGACGTGTTGAACCTCACCGTCAGCCAGGCCGCGCAATTATTCAAACACGACCGCGATGTGCTGCGCGCGCTGCAACCGATCATCGACGTCGGCCTGGACTACGTCAAACTCGGCCAGCCGGTGCCAACCCTCAGCGGCGGCGAAGCCCAGCGCTTGAAACTGGCCGGTTTTTTGGCTGAAGCTGCTAGAACCAGCGCCGCCAGCCGCCAGGCCTTGGCGCGCAAGGGCACGCTGTTCATGTTCGACGAGCCCACCACCGGCCTGCACTTTGACGACATTGCCAAGCTGATGCGCGCCTTGCGCAAGCTGCAAGACGCCGGTCACAGCCTGCTGGTGATCGAGCACAACCTGGACGTGATCCGCGCCGCCGACTGGCTGATTGACTTGGGGCCCGAGGGCGGCGATGCCGGTGGCCAGGTAGTGGCTTATGGCACGCCCGAAGACGTGATGCAGCACGCCACGTCGCATACCGCGCTGGCGCTGCGCGACGATGCCACGCAGATGGGCGCGGTGCACGCGGTGCAGGATTTTTCTGCGGCAAGCGTCGGACACCATCGCAATTGGGGTCGGATCCCGATTTCTGCCAAGAAATTGGGCTCTGACCCCAATTGCGGACCTAAGTCCGATTGCGGTCCACTCTTAAATCAAGAGCTATCAGCGCATTCCCAGCAAGCGCTAGAGGCCAAAAACAGCATTCAAATCATCAACGCCCGCGAGCATAACCTCAAAGGTCTGAGCGTCAACATCCCGCGCGGCCAGTTCACCGTGGTGACCGGCGTCAGCGGTTCGGGCAAGAGCACCTTGGCGTTTGACATCTTGTTCAACGAAGGCCAGCGCCGCTACCTGGAAAGCCTCAACGCCTACGCCCGCTCCATCGTGCAACCGGCAGGGCGGCCCGATGTCGATGCGGTCTATGGCATCCCGCCAACGGTGGCGATCGAGCAGCGCTTGAGCCGTGGTGGGCGCAAATCGACCGTCGGCACCACCACCGAGGTCTGGCACTTCTTGCGGCTGTTGTTTGTCAAGCTCGGCACCCAGCACTGTATTCATGATGGCACCCCGGTTACCCCGCAAACGCCCGAACGCATTGCCGCGGCCTTGCTGCGCGATTTCAAAGGCCAGCACATCGGCTTGCTGGCGCCGCTGGTGATGAACCGCAAGGGCGTCTATACCGAGCTGGCCGACTGGGCGCGGCCGCGGGGCTACACCCACCTGCGTGTTGATGGCGAGTTTTTGCCGACCAGCGCGTTCCCGCGCATCGACCGCTTCAAAGAGCACACCATCGAACTGCCGCTAGCCAGCCTGGACCTGTTGCCCGAGACTGAGGCGCCATTGCGCGCGGCCCTGACCAGCGCGCTGCAACACGGCAAGGGCGTGGTGCATGTGCTCAGTGATCTGGAAGGTTTGAGCGCAGCGATGCAAGCGGGCAGCTCGACCGCCGCGATCGGCAAACTGAGCGTTTTTTCGACCCTGCGCGCCTGCCCGGTGTGCAGCACCAGCTACGCCGAGCTCGACCCGCGCCTGTTCAGTTACAACAGCAAGCATGGCTGGTGCCCGGACTGTGTCGGCACCGGCGTGAAGCTAACCCGCGAGCAGCGCAAGGTGTTTGACGATTCGGTGCGTGACGACGAGCAGAAGGGCCGCGAGCAGACCTTTGCCGAGCCTGAGGTTGAAGATGTGACCGACACCGTGTGCCCAACCTGCCAGGGCACGCGCTTGAATG
>JAQTSL010000122.1 GCA_028711355.1 Rhodoferax sp. | reverse complement strand
ACCTGCCGTTTTGCAGACCGATGGCGACAAGGTGGCGGTGCCACCGCTGGTGGGGGCGCTGCTGAAGAACGAGCAGGACGTGACGCTGTTTGAGAAGTTGGTGTTCATGCAGAGTCGTAACCGGTAAGGCAATGGGCTTGATGCCTGTTGTGCTGGTTGAAGAACTAGACAGAAGGCACCCCGCTCGAGCTGCGTCTGTGTTACCCGCGTAGTAGCCGGTACGGGCAGCCCCCTCATGCTGGGGTACCAGAAATCGGGGGCTGCCCATACCGACTACCACGCAACGGTATTGGATCGAATGGCGCTTATGAGAACCTTTTGGAGCAATTGAATGGCTTTTGTTGAACCTGTTACCCTGTCCCAGCGCGGCATCACCCTGGTGCCCCTGGCCCTTGAACACGAAGACAGCCTGCGCACCGCTGCTGCCGACGGTGCGTTGTGGAACCTGCGTGTCACGTCGGTGCCCGAGCCTGAACAGACCCGCAAATACATCGAAGACGCGCTAGCCATGCGCGAAGCGGGCAACCGTTTTGCCTTTGTCGTTACCGAATCGGCGTCGGGCAAGGTACTGGGCTGCACCAGCTACCACGACATCGTCCCGGCCGTGAAACGGGTCGAAATCGGCTGGACCTGGTACGCCAAAAGCGTCCAGCGTAGCCACGTCAACACCACCTGCAAACTGCTGCTGTTGACCCACGCGTTTGACAGCCTGGGTTGCAACGTGGTCGGCTGGCGCACCGACAACTTCAATTTCGCGTCGCAAGCTGCCATTGAACGACTGGGAGCAAAGAAAGACGGCGTGATTCGCGGCCACGCCTTGCGCCGCGACGGCACCATCCGCGACACCGTCATGTACAGCTTGGCGCGCGGCGAATGGCCCGAGGTGAAAGCGCATCTGCTATATCGGCTGGACCAACCGCGCTGAGGTCTATCGGGGCAATTCAAAACGGTTTGACAAAAACGCCAACGTTGGCAGCAAACCGCAGCCAACGCTGTCTTTGGTCTGGCTGCAAGCGGGCGCTGACGGCGCGCCGACGCGCTACCGGGTGATCTATTTGATAGACAGCAACGACGGGCCCACATCCTGTAGCGGCCCGAGTGGGTTGCTGGCGGTCTCTACCTCGTTGACGCTGGGTTGTCCACCCCAGGAGCGGTAAACCACCAAGTCTTTGACAAACAGGATCAGCCCGTTGAAACGCCAGCCCGTGGTTTCGGTGCGGCGCCGGAAGTTGCTGAAGTCAGCAAAAAAATTGCCAGTGCGCGCCCGTTCGATTTTCGAGCCGGCAAGTTCCAGGCCATGACAGGCATCACGCGCTTCCAGACACACCAAGACCCCCGGGTCCAGGTCTTCCCGTTTGAGCAGTGTGGTAGGCACAAACAGCCGCACGATGTCGGTGTGGGTCAGGATTTTGGTGTTGGGGTGGGTGACGGGATTAAAGCCATTGCTCTCCAGTGTGTGTTTGTCGCTTTTCATCGGCACCAGTTTCTCAAGGGCCTCGCGGGCAGCGTCAAAGCTGGCAAACGACGTTGACTCGGTGTAGGTTTTGGGCAACATGGACGAGCAGCCGCTGGCCAGTAAAACCAACACCATTGAACCGAGGAAGTTTTTCATTCGGTCACGTTAGCGCAATACCGGTCAGACCTCTGTGCGCCATCGAACCCAGCCGATGTACCAAGGCACTTACGATCACACCTGTGCCACTGCCGCCGCGCGCCTCTTGGCGTAACGCACCTGCAATAGCCCATTCGACCGGTGGGCATTGTTGCCCCCAGGACCGGGTCGCATTTGATCCAAAAGGAGTCAATCCTGATTGCAGGCTTGCCCTGAAAATAACCTATTTTGATAGCTGCTTACGCAATTGCAACAAGCGCTACAGCTTGTTTTAGCCAAAATTTAGTCGCCCTATACAATCTGTATATTGCAATTTCAGGAGCGCGCCATGACCACTACCGCCGCCGTTTTCATGTCTGGCAACAGCCAGGCGGTGCGCCTTCCCAAAGCGTTTCAGATCAAGTCCAAACGCGTCACGATCGAGCGCCGGGGCGACGAGATCGTGCTGCGCGAAGCGCCGCAAACCATGAAAGAGTTTCTGGACAAGCTGCCCATCATCCCTGATGCCCCGTTTGACTTGGGCGACGAAGGCCCAGTTGAACCAGTCGAAGTGTGGTGAACGCCATGCCATTTGGTTTGCGCCATTACTTGATTGACACGAACATTTGGAGCCATCTTCAAAGGCGCACAACCCAGGCGCTTTTAGCGCGCTTTGCCGCGCTAAAGCCAGGCCAGACTTTTCTCTCGCCGGTGGTTTTGGGAGAGATGGAGACCAGCTATTTGAAGGGTGATCGCGCACCCTACCGCAGAGTTGCACTGGATCAGATCATTGGCTCCTGCCAGATACTGGCTGTCAATCGACAGGTGGCGATTGAATACGCCCAACTGCGAGCCAAACTTGAGCAAGCCGGCACACCCATCGGCCCCAACGACACCTGGATAGCCGCTGAAGCCCTGCACCACAAACTGGTGCTGGTGACCGACAACGTGCGCGAGTTCTCGCGCGTACCCGGGCTTGCGGTTGAAAACTGGCTCTGAGCTTTTTTGAATCTGCCCCATGCTGATTGACTTTTTTTACACCCTGCGCGCCGCCAAATTGCCGGTGTCGGTCAAGGAATTTTTGACCCTGCTCGAAGCCTTGAAGCTCGGCGTGGTCGGGCCCAAGACACCCCAGTCCGATGATGACAGCGCCGCGCCCAGCGGCTACAAAATTGACGACTTCTACTTTTTGAGCCGCGCCACGCTGGTCAAGGACGAAAAGCATTACGACAAGTTCGACCGCGCTTTTGCCGCCTATTTCAAGGGCGTCGAGCTGGTCACCGATTTCACCCAAGAGGTGCCGCTGGACTGGCTCAAGAAGACACTGGAACTCAACTTGAGCCCCGAAGAAAAAGCGGCGATTGAGAAAATGGGCTGGGACGAGCTGATGGACACGCTCAAAAAACGGCTGGAAGAGCAAAAGGAGCGCCACCAGGGCGGCTCTAAATGGATCGGCACCGGTGGCACCAGCCCGTTTGGCAACAGCGGCTACAACCCGCAAGGCGTGCGCATCGGCGCCAAGGGCGGCAACAAAAGTGCGGTCAAGGTGTGGGAGCAGCGTGCCTACCGCGACTATGACGACACGCAAGAGCTCGGCACGCGCAACATCAAGGTGGCACTGCGCCGCCTGCGCAAGTTTGCCCGCGAAGGCCAGGTCGAAGAGCTGGACCTGCCAGACACGATCCGCGCCACCGCCGCCAACGCCGGCTACCTCGACATCAAGATGATCCCGGAGCGGCACAACAACGTCAAAGTGTTGCTGCTGATGGATGTGGGCGGCACCATGGACGAGCACATCGCCCGCGTGGAAGAGCTGTTTTCCGCCGCCAAGGCCGAGTTCAAACACCTGGAGTTTTATTATTTTCACAATTGCGTCTATGAATTCGTCTGGCGCAACAACCGGCGCCGTTACGCCGAAAAGTTCACCACCTTTGACCTCATCCGCAAGTACAACAAAGATTACAAGCTGATTTTTATCGGTGACGCCACCATGAGCCCGTATGAAATTTTGCAGCCCGGTGGCAGTGTCGAGTACAGCAACACCGAGGCCGGGGCCGAGTGGCTGGGGCGCCTGACCAATGCCTTCCCCAAATTTGCCTGGATCAACCCCGAACCACTTGGCGTGTGGCAGTATCGCCAAAGCATCAGCATCGTGCAGCAACTGATGAGCCAACGGATGTTCCCGATGACGTTGCGTGGTCTGGAAGACGCCATGCGGCTGCTGAGCAAATGACAACCCGCAACTGGCTGGCAGCGCTGATGCTGACCACAGCGGTGTCGCAGGGGTACGCACGGCAGTCAGGCCCGGTAGCCCCACCGCCATATGCGCAGGGCGGGGATGTGGCGTTGGCCCGCGACGCTTTCACGCTGGACGTGCAAGCCCCCGCCGACATCCGCCCACTACTGACCCAACACCTGGAGCTACAGCGCTACCGCAACCTGACTGACCTGAGTGCCGACGAAATCGCCCGCCTGATGCACCAGGCTGAGCAGGACGCGCGTCAACTGATTGGCACGCTGGGCTACTTTGCGCCCGACGTCCGGGTCGAGCGTCAACCGGCATCTGACAGCGCAGCTACGCCCGTGATCCGCATCACCGTTGCGCCCGGCGAGCCGACCCGCGTGGCTGATATGCAAATCACCTTCATCGGCGCGCTGGCCGATGATCCAGCAGCCGCGGCGTTGCGCGCGCAACTTCAATCTGGATGGTCGCTGCGCAATGGGGACCGCTTTACGCAAAACGCTTGGGATGGTGCCAAACAAGGCCTGCTGCGGCGACTGACCGCACAGCGCTACGCGACCGGTCGCATCAGCACCGCACTGGCCGACATTGACCCTGCGATGCACCAAGCGCACTTGAGCGTCACGCTCGACTCCGGACCCGCCTACCAATTGGGCGCACTGGACATCAGCGGTCTGCAGCGCTACGACCCGGCCGTGGTGTGGCAGTTGGCGCGCCTGATGCCGGGTGCGCCCTACGACCAAGCCGAGCTGGTGGCGGCGCAACAGCGTCTGGCCGACAGCGGCTACTTTAATTCGGTCTTTGTCTGGCTGGATACGACAGGGGCTGCCGACGCGGCACCGGTGCAAATCAAATTGCGTGAGGCGCGGCTGCAAAAAGTGGTGATTGGCGTGGGTGCCAGCACCGACAGCGGGCCACGTGTATCGGTCGAGCACACTCACCACAAAGTACCCGGCATCGGCTGGCGCGCCGTGAGCCAAGTGCAACTCGAGCGTGACAACAGCGCCATCGGTACCGAACTGACCGCGCCACCAGACACCGACAACTGGCGCTGGGTTGGCTCTGGCCTGCTGCAAAACCAGCGGCTTGGCACGCTGGATGTCAGCAGCGTGCAGTTACGCGGCGGTCGCAAACAGACGCAACAGCGCATTGACCGCAACCTGTATCTGCAATACGACCGCGCCGAATCGGCCGACAGCGACCGCAGCGCGCCGCAAATCGCCCAGTCCATTACCGCCAATTACGTCTTTGCGGTGCGCTATTACGACACCCTGCCCTTCCCCTCCAGCGGTTGGGGCTGGGGCGCAGAAATGGGCGGCGGCGCCACGCTGGGCAGCCAGCCGCAAAGCTACGGCCGGCTGCTGATGCGCTGGCAGGGCTTCTGGTCACCGGGCCGGACGCGCTCCGTTGCAGACGGTAACGCGGCCAACCTGGCTGGCGCAGGGCGTCTGGCCATGCGGGCCAGCGCCGGGGCAATCCTTGCGGCAGACGACATTACGCTGCCCAGCACCCAACTGTTTCTGG
Source organism: Rhodoferax sp. (assembly GCA_028711355.1). Classification (GTDB taxonomy): domain Bacteria; phylum Pseudomonadota; class Gammaproteobacteria; order Burkholderiales; family Burkholderiaceae_C; genus Rhodoferax. Next base: position 4,453 of record JAQTSL010000122.1, on the reverse strand, counting down.
CCGGCGGTGACAACAGTGTGCGCGGCTACCCACTGCGCAGCCTGGGCGTTACGCTGGCAGACGGCAGCGTTGCGGCTGGGCGCTACCTGGCAACCGCCAGTGCCGAATGGCAGCAACCACTGCGTCTGGGCGGCGCGTTGAGCGCGTGGGAGAGCACCGTGTTTATCGATGCCGGTGCGGTGGCCAACCAGCCACAAGACCTGACACCCAAAGTAGGCGTTGGCGTGGGTGCACGCTGGAACAGCCCGGTCGGCCCACTACAGATCGACCTGGCCTATGGCCTCGATGTGCAGCGCTTGCGCCTGCACCTGAACCTGGGGTTCACCTTCTAACATGGCAGCAAAGTCACCCCGAAGCATGAAAGAGGGCTGTCATTGCGAACTCGATCCGCAATCCATGGATACCGGGTCGTGGCCCGGTATGACAACCTGGTCTTTCACATTAATAAAGCTGCTGCGGCTGGGCCTGGGGCTGCTGGCTACCACCATCATGGCGTTGCTGGCGTTGGCGTTGGTCGGCTGGCTGTACAGCGCTCGCGACACATCCTTGGCGTTTGCGCTCAACCAGGTGGCGCACTGGTTGCCAGCCGGCCAGACGCTACAGACCAAGGACGTGCAAGGTTCGCTGCGCGAGGGTGGCCACATTGGCTCGCTGCGCTGGCGCCAGGGTGACTTGAGCGTCGAGGCCACCGACGTCACGCTGGGCTGGGCCTTGGGCCCGCTGCTGCAACGCCGGTTGCGGCTGCACCACCTGGCTGTTGCGCAGTTGCAGATCGACGACCAGCGCGCGCCGCAGCCCGACACGCCATGGACACCCCCAGCCAGCCTGCAGTTGCCGATTGCCCTGGACATCCCGTTCACGCTAGCCCGTCTGACATTGACCGGTGCTACCGATTTAACCGCCTCTCAGCTCAGCGGTCACTATGTTTTTGATAACAATCAGCACAGTTTGGACAAGGGCCATGGCCAGATTTCTTCTGGAACTTACGAACTCAATGGCAGCTTGCAGGCGGTCGCACCGATGGCCTTGAGTGTGCGACTGAGCGGCCGGGTCCAGACCAATCTGCCGCAACGCAAGCAGCCGCTGACGGTAACTGCACGCGCCCAGCTCGATGGGCCTCTGGCCAGCGCCGACGACACCCTGGCACTGCAAGCCAGCCTGCGGCCTGAACACTTGGGCGGCAGCGGCGCAACCGCTTCACCCGCGATGCAAGCCGAGCTGTCAGCGCGCATCGCACCCTGGCAGTCGCAGTACCTACCGCAAGCCAACGCCCGTTGGCAAGCGCTGGACCTGGCTGCGCTGTGGCCGCAGGCACCGCACACGCAACTCAGCGGGTCAGCCAGCATTGCCCCCGTGGACGCTGGCTGGCGCGGTCAGATCGACCTGCGCAACGCCCAGCCGGGCGCATACAACCGGCAACACCTGCCACTGACCTCCCTGACGGCGCGCGCCAACTACAGCGACCGGCGCTGGGCCATTGAATCGCTGCAAGCCAACGCTGCCGGCGGCAGCGTGCGTTTGACCGGCCGACTGCAAGCCTCGGTGTGGCAGATGGACGCGCGGTTGCAAGGCATCAACCCGGCCGCCATCGACACCCGGTTGCCGGTCACACCCGTCAGCGGGACGCTCAGCGCCCGCCAGGGTAGCAACGACATCGGCTTTGACGCGCAGCTCAAGGCCGACCGGGGTCAGACCCAGGCAGTCACCCCAGCACTGCTGCAAGGCATCCAGGCCAGCGGCGTCTGGGCTGCACCGCTCTTGACCCTGAGCACCCTGCGCATCGACGCCCCACCGGCGCAGTTGCAAGGCAAGCTTGGCTACCACACCAGCACGCGCGCCGTGCAGGGTCAACTAACGCTGGCACTGCCGGGCGCCACCGCCACGCTGGACGGCCACCTGGCCCGCGCCGACGGCCGGGGATCACTGAGCGTGCAGCTCAATGACGCAGCAAAAGCCAGCGCGTGGCTGCGCCAATCCGTGCCGCAACTGTCGGCTCTGCGGCTCGACGGCAACGCAGAATTCAGCGCCAGTTGGCGCGGTGGCTGGCAGCAACAGGGTCGCGACCTGACGCTGGACGCCCAGCTCACGGCAGCCCAGCTCGGCTGGATGCAAACCAGCGCAGCGCCTGCCCGGCCAGCCACCCGTTGGCAGTTGCACGATTTGCAGACAAAGTTGGCAGGCACCCTGGCGGCGTGGCAGTGGGACACCCAAGGTGCGGTGCAGATCGATGCCCGCGATCTGGACTGGCAAGCCCACGGGTCAGGCGCACGGCTGAGCGCTGACCACTGGCAAGGCCGCCTGGACCAGCTTGGTTTGCGCGGGCGCGACGGCGTCCACCCGGGCCACTGGGCGTTCAAGGCAGACACAAGCGCCGACCCAAACGACAACGCGCCACTGCGACTGGACTGGATCAATAGCGCCCAGCGCCAAACCCTTAGCGTGAGTGCTGGCAGCGCGCAAATCAACGCGCCACTGCCTGGGTCGGCCCGCATCCAATGGCAAGCTGCCCAGTGGAGCCGCCCACCCCCAGTTGCGGCGACCGGTCGGGCGCCAGCGGCAACCTGGCACAGCCAGGGGCAAGTGCAGGGGTTGCCGCTGGCGTGGCTGGAGGTCATCAGTGGCAAGCCACTGGCCGACCTGGGCTTGCGCAGCGACTTGCTGATGGACGGCAGTTGGGACGCCCAGCGCAGTGACATCCTGCATCTGAGCGGTGTACTCGAACGCAGCGCGGGCGACCTGTATCTGCGCACCGGCAGCCAGCCGTCGGCCGGGTTGCCAGCGTTGATGCACGAAGCCCGCTTGCAAGTCAATCTGGACGGCCAAGCGGTGTCCGCCAGTCTGCGCTGGGACAGCGAACGCGCCGGTCGGGCGCTGGCGGCTTTCAGCACGCACTTGTCGGCAAACGACAAAGGCTGGCGCTGGGACGACAGCGCTCCACTGGGTGGCAGCCTGCAAATGCAACTGCCGCCGATCGACGCCTGGTCGATGCTGGCGCCACCGGGCTGGCGCATGCGTGGCACACTGGACGCCAACGCCAGCCTGACCGGCACGCGCGCGCAGCCGCACTGGAGCGGAGCACTGCGGGCTGACGATCTGGCGTTGCGCTCGGTCGCCGACGGTATCGACTTGCAGCAGGGAACCCTGCGCGCGCGGCTCGACGGCTTGCAACTGTCGCTGGAACAATTCACGCTGTGGGGCGCTGGCGGCAGTGCTGGCGGACGGCTCAACATCACCGGTAGCGCGCAGTGGCGTCCGGCGGGTGATAACGGCACCGCGCTGGCCCAGCGGCTGTTGGTTAACCTGACGGCGCAGGCGCAAGCACTGCGGCTGAGCAACCGGGCCGACCGGCGCCTGACCGTCTCTGGCAGCCTGGCCGCGCAGTTGCAAGACGCACAGCTCACCCTGACCGGCAAGCTCAGCGCCGACCAGGCGCTGATCACCCTGCCCAGCGAAACTGCGCCCACCTTGGGCAGCGATGTAGTGGTGCGTGGTCTGGCTCCGGCCAAAGCCAACACACCCTCGGCCAAAGCGCCGGCACAGCAGATCAGGCCCAACGTGCAGATCACACTGGACCTCGGCCCAGATTTTCAGGTACGTGGCCGTGGACTCGAAACACGGCTGGCTGGCAGCGTCGAACTGCGCGCCCAGGGCAACACCGCGCCCACCCTGACCGGCACCGTGCGCACCGTGCGTGGTACCTACCAGGCTTACGGTCAACGGCTGGACATCGAGCAGGGTGTGCTGCGCTTTGTCGGCCCGGTGGATAACCCGGCGCTCGACATTCTGGCGATCCGCCCCCAGCTCACGCAACGCGTCGGCGTGCAGGTGTTGGGCAGCGTGTTGTCCCCCGTGATCCGGCTGTACGCCGAACCCGAGCTACCCGAGGCCGAAAAACTGGCCTGGCTGGTGCTCGGTCGTTCGGCCAGCGGGCGTGGCGGTGAAGCGGCGCTGTTGCAGCAGGCGGCACTGGCCTTGCTTGGCAACAACGCTGGCGGCCCCAGCGTCAGCCTGAGCCAGGCGCTGGGGCTCGATGAACTGAGCATTGCCAGCAATACCGAGGGCACCGGTACTGCCACGGTGACGCTGGGCAAGCGACTCACCCAGGATTTTTATGTGGCCTACGAGAGTGGTCTGGCCGGTACCATGGGGGTCTTCACCATTTTTTACGACCTGTCCAGGCGCCTCACGCTGCGCGCCCGCACCGGTGAACAAAGTGCGCTCGATCTGGTCTGGACACTGCGTTACGACTGAGCTGCAGGCACCGGTGCCCAGCCCGCAACCCGCGTGTTTAACACGACCCCACCACTTACAATCGAGCCCCTCCCTCGCCATAGTTCAATGGATAGATTACTGCGAGATGGTAAGCCAACGACTCAATTTACGACTCACTTGGTTCACTTCAGGCTTCCCTGGATTTTCAGGCTGCCACTATCAATTGGGTACGTCTCGGCGG
>JAQTSL010000433.1 GCA_028711355.1 Rhodoferax sp. | reverse complement strand
AGGCGTAATATGTGATTGCAAATAGTGATTGCGTTAGTGCCAGTGCTTGCTATACTTGCAAGCATGAATAGCAAGCAACTGAAGACGCTTTCCGCCATCTTTTCAAACCCGGTCAACGGCAATTTGGAGTGGTCGCGCATTGAGAGTTTTCTAATAGGGCTGGGTTGCCAAGTGATTGAAGGCAGCGGGTCTTCGGTCACGTTCGAGAAGGGCGGCGAAAAGGTGTTTTTCCATCGCCCCCACCCTGGCAAAGAGGCGCTAAGGTATCGGGTACAGCAAACCAGAGAATTTCTAAACCACATTGGAGTGAAGCCATGATGAACACCATGACCTACAAGGGCTACACCGCCCGCATTGAATACGACGATTCCGACCGGATTTTTGTTGGCAGGCTGGCTGGTATCCGCGACATTGTTGGCTTTCATGCCAGTACGGTTGACGAATTGCAGACCGCATTCCGCGAATCGGTTGATGACTACGTACAGGCCTGCGCAAAACTTGGACAAACGCCACAAAAGCCAGCCAGCGGCAAACTGATGTTGCGGGTTGCGCCAGAGATTCACAGTGCCGCACTGGTGGCTGCGCAGGCCAGCGGAAAAAGCCTGAATCAGTGGGCTGCAAACGTGTTGCAAATCGCCGCTCACGCCTGACCCGAAAGCTACGCTGCACGGCTGCCATTGCAGACCCGATCCGCCATCCGCGGCGGTACATTCATGGGCATCCCTGCTTTAGAAGCGCCATTACCCCTCTTGCGACCACTTCGCCATCACCTCAGGCGGTGCGGCCTCACGTAGAAAGTCGGCCAGCGTCTTGCCGGGCTCGTCACGAAATACGCCGCCCGCACCTTCCACCGCCTGCACCGCCGCCATGCGGTCAATCCGAAAACTTCGGAACGCCTGGCGCGCCTCACACCAGGCCACCAGCGTCCAGACCTTGCCCCAGTAAAAACAGCCCAGCGGGCGCACGGTGCGCTCACTGGGCTGACCTTGGGCATCGCTGTACTGCAGCCGCAGCTTGCGGTGTGCCTGTGCCGCCTCGCGCAGGGTTTGCAGCGTGGCTTGTACGGCGGGTTCCAGACCGGTTGGCGGCGCGTACACCGCCATGCTTTGCGCTGCGGCTCTTGCCGCTACGGGCAACACCGACAAAATTTTGCCCAGCGCCACCTGCGAGGCCCGCGCCAGCGCCGGGTCTTGCCACACCTGCGCCATCCGCACCGAGGCCACCAGTGCCCGTGCTTCATCAACGCTGAACATCAGCGGTGGCAAATCAAAGCCCGCGCCCAGGCGGTAGCCGACCCCGGCCTCGCCCTCAATCGGCACGCTCTGGTGCTGCAGGTCAGCCACATCGCGGTAGATGGTGCGCTCAGACACCTCCAGCCGCTGCGCCAGAAAGGCTGCCGTGGTCAAGCGCCGCCCACGAATGAGTTGGACGATTTGAAACAGGCGGTCAGCGCGGCGCATGAGGGTTTTGGTGTTTTATGGCTCTAGCCCATATGATACAAGCGCAAGCAGCTATAACAAATGTAGTAAGCGTCAAGCCATTGCGTGTAAGCCGACGCGATTGCCATCCAGGTCGGTGATGTGGGTGTAGAAACCCATGCCCGGTGGCAAGGCCTGGCGTGGCAGGGCCACCTGGCCACCTGCCGACGTGACTCGCGCCAGCGCCGCGTCCAGCGCGGGCGAGGCATCCAGATACACCAGCGTGCCACCGCTGCCTGGCGTGAGGGCGCAGGAAGCACACAGCAGTGCACCACCCACGCCATCACTGGCGGGGTCATACGGGAACACCGCCAGGCTGGACGGCCCCATGGTCTCGCGGCGCAGGGGTTTGTCCAACACGGCTTCGTAAAAGGCCTGTGCTTTGTCCAGATCGGTGGTGCTGATTTCAAACCAGTTGATGGCGTTTTTCATGAGGATTTTTTCCTGTGAGTTAAAGAGGCCGTGATGATGCGGTGGGGCTGCTGACAGCGTGGTGTCAGCAGGGTGGCAGACCGCGACGACAGATCGGTGATACTGGTCAGGTGGTGCTTAACTTTGAACGGGAGATATGCTGATGACGATTGAAACCATTTTGAGCTACACGGCAGTCGCCTGGCTGGCGATTGTCAGCCCCGGCCCGGCGATTCTTCTGGCACTGCGCAATGGTGCAGCGTTTGGCGTGCGTGCCACCCTCTGGTCTTCGCTTGGCAATGTCACAGGGATTTTTGTGCTCTCTGCGACGGCCATGATGGGTCTGGGTGTGCTGCTGATGTCGTCGGCGCTTCTGTTTGGGGTTGTCAAGGTACTGGGGGCGCTCTACCTGTTTTATGTCGGGCTGCGCCACCTGCTGGGCCGCAGCTCGGTGGTGAGTACGCCCACCGAACTTTCCGCTGGTGACACAAGCTCCAGCCCGCGTCGTCTGTATCGGGAAGGCTTTCTTCTGGCCGCGACCAATCCCAAGCCGATTCTGTTCTTCACCGCGCTGTTTCCCCAATTCGTCAATGCGGCAGCTCCATTGCTGCCGCAGTTTTTTGTGCTGACCGGCATCTTCATGGCCTTGTCGTTCATC
>JAQTSL010000121.1 GCA_028711355.1 Rhodoferax sp. | reverse complement strand
GCGAAACGGGCGCGATTCCAAACCCAAGATGCTGGGTGTGAAGATGTACGGTGGCCAACTGATCAGCGCTGGCGCGATCATCGTGCGTCAACGTGGCACCCAATTCCACCCCGGCGACAATGTTGGCATCGGCAAGGATCACACCCTGTTTGCCTTGACCGAAGGCCTCGTGTCGTTTGCCATCAAGGGTGCGCTTAATCGCCATACCGTGAGCGTGACCCCGGCTTAAGCCCCCCCCCCGGACTACGCCTTGCCGCAAGACCCTGCGCGTGGCGCGGGGTTTTTCATTTGTAAAATCTTGCGGGACAGACCAAGAGTTGCACGCAGTGAATGTTGCTCTGTCCCCAACTGTTCAAACCTTGCGGGACAGACCAAGAGTTACACGCAGTGAATATTGCTCTGTCCCCAACCGTTCAAGCCTTGCGGGACAGACCGCAGCTACGCAAGCTCTGTCCCCAACTGAAAAGGCGATCATGAAATTCGTTGACGAAGCCTGGATTGATGTTTCCGCTGGAGACGGCGGCGCTGGCTGCGTCTCGTTTCGTCATGAGAAATACAAGGAATTTGGCGGCCCCAATGGCGGCGACGGCGGCCGTGGTGGTCATGTCTATGCGGTGGCTGACCCCAACCTCAACACCTTGGTTGATTACCGTTTTTCACGCCGTTACGACGCGCCGCGTGGTCAGCACGGCATGGGTTCGGATATGTTTGGTGCAGCCGGAGACGACGTTACGCTCAAGATGCCAGTGGGCACCATCATCAGCGATGCCGAAACCGGTCAGGTGCTGTTTGAGCTGCTCAAAGCTGGCGAGATCATTACCATTGCCAAAGGCGGCGACGGCGGTTTTGGCAACCTGCGCTACAAGAGCGCCATCAACCGGGCACCACGTCAGCGCACTCCCGGTTGGCCGGGTGAAAAGCGCAACCTTAAATTAGAGCTCAAAGTGCTCGCCGACGTCGGGTTGCTGGGAATGCCAAACGCTGGCAAATCAACCTTGATTACTGCCATCTCCAACGCCCGCCCGCGCATTGCCGACTATCCCTTCACCACCTTGCACCCCAATCTGGGGGTGGTGCGCGTGGGGCCAGAGCAAAGCTTTGTGGTGGCCGACCTGCCGGGGCTGATTGAGGGCGCGTCTGAAGGAGCTGGACTGGGGCACCAGTTTTTGCGCCATCTACAGCGCACCCGCTTGCTGCTGCATGTGGTGGACATGGCACCGTTTGACGATGCGGTGGACAACGTGGCGCAGGCCAAGGCGATTGTGAATGAGCTCAAAAAATACGACAAGGCGCTGTATGACAAGCCGCGCTGGCTGGTGCTCAACAAGCTCGACATGGTGCCAGTCGAAGACCGTGCCAAACTGGTCAAAGACTTTGTCAAGCGCATGCGCTTCAAGGGCCCGGTGTTTGAAATATCGGCGCTGACGCGCGAGGGCTGTGAGGGTCTGATCAAGGCAGTCTTTAAGCACATCAGCGCGCAACAGCATGCAGAGTCGGATCCCGAGGTGGTGGACCCACGTTTTGCGGTGGCGCCTGATGCCTCCGAGTTGATATCAAAATAATAGCTGCTTGCACTTATTGAATAAGGGCTAGAGCCTGAAAATGTTTCATAAATTTGACGCTTCTTTGCTGCGCGACGCACGTCGTGTGGTGGTCAAGGTGGGATCCAGTTTGGTCACCAACGATGGCCGAGGGTTGGACGAAGTCGCCATTGGCGAATGGTGCAGGCAAATGTCGGTGCTGGTGCGCCAGGGGCGCGAGGTCATCATGGTCTCTAGCGGTGCCGTGGCCGAAGGCATGAAGCGCCTGGGCTGGGCCACCCGACCGCAGCAGATCCACGAGCTGCAAGCCGCCGCCGCCGTCGGCCAGATGGGTCTGGCGCAGATGTACGAAACCAAGTTGCGCGAACACGACCTGGGTAGCGCACAGGTGCTGCTGACCCACGCCGATTTGGCCGACCGCGAGCGCTACCTGAACGCGCGCTCTACGCTGCTAACGCTGCTCAAGCTTGGCGTGGTGCCAGTCATCAACGAAAACGACACCGTTGTCAACGATGAAATCAAGTTTGGCGACAACGACACCCTGGGTGCGTTGGTGGCCAACCTGGTGGAAGCCGATGCATTGATCATCCTGACCGACCAGCGCGGCCTGTACCGTGCCGACCCGCGCAAAGACCCGGATGCTGAGTTTGTTGAAGTGGCGCAGGCCGCAGACCCGGCGCTGGAGGCGATGGCTGGCGGCGTGGGCTCCAGCGTCGGGCGTGGCGGCATGATCACCAAAATTTTGGCAGCCAAGCGGGCGGCTGGTTCGGGCGCTTCCACCGTGATTGCCTGGGGGCGCGAGCCAGATGCGCTGATCCGGCTGTGCCAGGGTCAGGCCATCGGTACGCTGCTGATCGCACCCACGCAGAAAACGCAGGCGCGCAAGCAGTGGATTGCCGACCATCTGCAACTCAAGGGATCGGTCATGGTGGATGCCGGTGCGGTGGCGCGGTTGCGTGAAGGCGGCTCCAGTCTGCTGCCGATTGGCATGACGGGCGTGGACGGCGATTTTTCCCGGGGCGATGTGATTGCCATTCGCGGGGCTGACGGCACCGAGGTGGCGCGCGGGTTGGCCAACTACGCCAGCTCAGAGGCCCGGCTGATTTGCCGCAAGCCGTCTAGCCAATTTGAAGTCTTGCTGGGGTATGCGGCTGAGCCGGAAATGGTGCACCGGGACAATATGGTGCTGGGCCGCTAGTCGGTTTTGAGGCTATTTCATCTTGCGCACGATGTCAGCCACTGAACTGGCTGCTGTGCTGGCGTCACACGCGCCCTGACGCGCAAACACCAGCGCGTGGCGTGACGGCTGGTTGTCGTTGAGGGGGCGCCAGGCTGGCTTGTCCTCATTGCGCCAAGTACCGTCGCTCTGGCTGCGTGCGTAGCGTTTGACCTCGCCGCGCGCACACAAAATGCCTTCGTAAAACGCGGTGACAGCGCCACTTTGGCTGCGCGCCACCACCACATAGCGCACGATGCCGTCCGGGGTGATTGAGATCGTGGCCGGGTCGATGCCAAATTTCAGGCTCACAAAAGGCGGCATGTCAAGCGCCAGCATCTTGTCGGCACTGAAAGCCGGAGGCGCTGGCGCTTTGGATTCTTCCCAGTCGGGGTTGTCCTGTGGAATCTGGGCAGCGCTGGTGCCAGCGATTGAAAGCGCAAGAATGCAAAAGGCGGTTTTCAGAAATCTGCTAAACGTCAAGCTGGGTTTAGGGTTCATGATCGCTCCCAACGCCTTGATGCGGTTCATAAGTGGCGCCTGGCGGCAGCTCAAAGCTGGCGTCGGGCATGTCGGTTTGGATGGTTTCGTTCAGCACTGGCCGGATGCCCTGGCGCAGATAGCGATTGCGCTGGTCGCTGCGCGGCAGAAAGCGCGCCAACTCGTTGAGTGCCATCACATAGACCTCGCGCTTGAATTCGACCACCGCCTCCAGTGGCACCCAGTAGTCGTTCCAGCGCCAAGCGTCAAACTCCGGGTGGTTGGTGGCACGCAAGTTCAGGTCCCAGTCGTGACCGAGCAACTGTAGCAAAAACCAGATCTGTTTCTGGCCTTTGTAAAAACCGCGTGAGTCGCGGCGGATGAAACGGTCTGGCACCTCGTAGCGCAACCAGTCACGGGTGCGGGCCACAATGCGAATGTGTTCGCGCTGTAGCCCAACTTCTTCGTGCAGCTCCCGGATCATGGCTTGCTCCGGGGTTTCGCCCCGATCGATGCCACCCTGCGGAAATTGCCAGGAGTGCGTACGGATACGCTTGCCCCAAAACACCTGATTTTTCTGGTTGAGCAAGACGATGCCGACGTTCGGCCTAAAGCCGTCCCGGTCGAGCATAATCAAACCCCAATTTTTAAATTGGTTCGATTATGCACAGCGTTTGAATTGCATCAAGAGAAACAACCCTGCCATCGTCCCGGAATTCACGCCATGAAAGCCTCCCAGTTCTTTATTTCCACCCTCAAAGAAGCCCCGGCCGACGCCGAGGTGGTTAGCCACAAGCTGATGATGCGTGCCGGCTTGATCAAAAAGCTTGGTGCCGGCATTTACACGCTGATGCCGATGGGCCTGCGGGTGGTGAAGAAGGTTGAGGCAATCGTGCGCGAAGAAATGAACCGTGCCGGTGCCGTCGAGCTGTCGATGCCAGTGGTGCAGCCGGCCGAGCTGTGGCAGGAGACTGGTCGGTTCGAGAAGATGGGGCCGGAGCTGCTGCGCATTCGCGACCGCCATGGCAACGACTTCGTAGTGCAACCCACCAGCGAAGAAGTAGTGACCGACATCGCTCGGCAAGAAATCCGCAGCTACAAGCAGTTGCCCAAAAACTTTTACCAGATTCAGACCAAGTTCCGTGATGAGCGCCGCCCCCGTTTTGGCCTGATGCGTGGGCGTGAATTCATCATGAAAGACGCCTACAGCTTTGACCGTGACCAAACTGCGGCCAAGGCCAGCTACCAGGTGATGGCCGCCGCCTATCGCCGCATTTTTGACCGCTTTGGCCTGCGTTACCGCGCTGTCGCCGCCGACAGCGGCGCGATTGGTGGCGACTTGAGTGAAGAGTTTCAGGTGATCGCCGCTACTGGCGAAGACGCCATCGTCTATTGCCCGGGAAGCGACTACGCCGCGAATATGGAAAAAGCCGAGGCACTGGCGCCTGCTGGCCCGCGCTCTGCCGCCACACAAGCCATGACCAAAACACCCACACCGGGCAAAAGCACTTGCCCGGACGTGGCTGCGCTGCTGGGCTTGCCGCTGGCGCAAACCGTCAAGTCGCTGGTGCTGGCCACTGATGCCCTGGGTGAAAAGGGTGAAGTGGTCAAGACGCAAGTCTGGCTGCTGCTGCTGCGTGGCGACCATGACATGAACGAGGTCAAGGTCAACAAGCTGCCGGGGCTGGCCGCGTTCCGCTTTGCCAGCGTGGCCGAGATTGTTGACCACTTTGGATGCGAACCGGGTTACCTGGGGCCGTTGAATCTGCAAAAACCGGTCAAGCTGGTGGTGGACCGCGAAGTGGCGGTGCTGGCCGATTGGGTCTGCGGTGCCAACGAAAAAGACCTTCACCTGACCGGTGTCAACTGGGGCCGTGATCTGCCCGAGCCTGAGAGGGTGGCCGACCTGCGCAACGTGGTGGCCGGTGATGCGTCACCCGACGGTGCGGGTGTGCTGGCGATCGAGCGCGGCATTGAAGTGGGCCACGTGTTTTATCTGGGCACCAAGTACAGCCAAGCCATGAAAGCCACTTTTCTGGACCAAAACGGCAAGCCGCAGTTGCTGGAGATGGGTTGCTACGGCATCGGCATCACCCGCCTGCCGGCCGCTGCCATCGAACAAAACCATGATGAGCGCGGCATCATCTGGCCCGACGCGCTGGCGCCCTTTACCGTGGTGATCTGCCCGATCAACGCCGAACGCTCGCCCGAGGTCAAGGCGACGGCCGATAAGCTCTACGCCGATCTGTTGGCGGCGGGCCTAGAGGTGATTCTGGACGACCGTGGCGAGCGCCCCGGCGCCATGTTTGCCGACTGGGAGCTGATTGGCGTGCCGCACCGTATCAACGTGGGCGACCGTGCACTGAAAGAAGGCAACGTGGAATACCAGCACCGGCGCGACAGCGCCGCCACTGCGGTGGCGCTGGACGCAGTGTTGCCGATGCTGCTGGAGCGACTGCGCGGGTGAGCACGCCAAAGACGCTGGTAGGTGGGCTAGCAAATGGGCTGGTCAGGCGCCAGATACTTAAAGGTGTTTTTCGGCTCTGGCCGTTATACATAGGGTCTGGCCAGCTCTTTATTTCAGAGCAATGCTGGGCTGGTGCGCAGGTCGAAGAGCCGTTGATCGACTCGGTGCGCAGCGCGCTGAGCTCGGCCATTGCCAACGCTGCGCCGCCGGTGCCAGAGTTTACCGATACCGAATCGCGCCTGGTCTATCTGCGCTGGCTAGGCCGGATGAGCGAGCGGCTCAAGCGGCAAAAATCCGACTTCGACACCCGCCGTGAGTTTCTGCAAACTGTCTGGTACGAGAGCAAGCGTGCCGGGCTGGAGGTGTCGCTGGTACTGGGGCTGATCCAGGTGGAGAGCAACTATCGCAAATTTGCGGTGAGCAGCGTGGGTGCGCGCGGCTATATGCAGGTCATGCCGTTTTGGAGCCGGTTGATTGGCGACGGCGACGCTGGCAAGCTGTTTCATATGCAAACCAATCTGCGCTTTGGCTGCGTCATCTTGCGCCACTACCTGGACCGTGAAGCGGGCAATCTGTTTTTGGCGCTCGGGCGCTACAACGGGTCACGCGGCAAGGCAGCTTACCCGGATGCAGTGACCGCTGTGCAAAGGCGCTGGCAATAGGGCAGGTAGCGGCGCGGGCTGCTGGCCCCAGCGGCGTCAGTTGGCCTGGCCGAGCAAGGTTTGCAACTCGCCGCTTTCATACATCTCCATCATGATGTCCGAGCCGCCAATGAATTCGCCCTTGAAGTAAAACTGTGGCAGTGTTGGCCAGTTGCTGTAGTCCTTGATACCAGCACGAATCGCGTCGTCTTCCAGGATGTTGACGGTTTTGATGGCTTTCGGGTCCACTCCGCAGGCCTTGAGAATCTGCACCGCGCGCCCGGAAAACCCGCACTGTGGAAAGCTGGCCGTGCCTTTCATGAACAGCAGGATGTCGTTGCCTTTGACCAAGTCGTCGATGCGTTGCTGGGTGTCGCTCATGGTGAGAAGTCCTTTTAAAAAAAACAGGGCGGATTATTTCATTGTTGGGCCAGAGGCGCGCTGGGTGAGGCTTTGGTCTGTCCCGCAAGGATTTAATCGGTTGGGGACAGAGCAAGCTCACTTCATGTAGCCTTGGTCTGTCCCACAAGGAATTAATCGGTTGGGGACAGAGCAAGCTCACTTCATGTAGCCTTGGTCTGTCCCGCAAGGATTTAATCGGTTGGGGACAGAGCAAGCTCATTTCATGTAGCTTTGGTCTGTCCCGCAAGGATTCAGTAATGCGGTGGTAAATCGTCGCGCAGGTTGCGCACCGCAGCCGGGCCAGCTTCCGGGGCTTGCTGGCGCAACCAGCGCAGCTCTTGCAGCAACAGGTCTATTTGATCCTGCTGGCGGGTGACGATCAGGTCCAGCTTGTCCACCAGATCTTCGGTAAAGCTGGCCTTGATTTCGAGCTGTGTCAGGCGGTCCTGAAGTTCTTCGGGTGATGACATCGGTGGCTTTGGTTTGGAGGAAAAACAGGGCTGATTCAACCTTGATGGGACCATTGCCCGCCGCTACAGCGCTCGATGCCTGCCAGATCATGCCGAGACTGTACTTCGGCAAACCCAGCCTCTTGCAGCAAGGCGCGCACGCGTGAGGCCTGATCGTAGCCGTGTTCCAGCAGCAGCCAACCGCCGGGTTGCAGGTGCGTGGGCGCGAGGGTGATCAGGTGGCGCAGGTCGCTCAGCCCGTCCAGACCGCTGGTCAGTGCCTGCGCTGGTTCATGGGAGAGTGCTGCCAGGTGCGGGTCGCCTTGGGCAATGTAGGGCGGGTTGGAAACAATCAGGTCAAACCGGGGCCAGTCTGGCGGCACGGCGTCAAACCAACTGTCCTTGGCAAATGTCACCTCGAGTTTCAGGCGCTGCGCATTGGCGCGGGCAACCTCCAGGGCGGCCTCACTGGCGTCGGTGGCGTAAACATTCAAGTGAGGTCGTTGAGACTTGATGGCGAGTGCGATGGCACCGCTGCCGGTGCCTAAATCCAGCACGGTCAGTGGCGTTTGGTTGGGTCGCAACAGCAGTGTCAGCGCCCAATCCACCCCGGTTTCGGTATCGGGACGGGGTACCAGCACGCGGGCATCAACCTGCAAATCCAGGCCAAAAAATTCCTGGTGACCGGTCAGGTACGCCAGCGGCTCGCCCGCCAGGCGGCGCTGCGCCAGTTGTTGCAGCGGCTCGGCCAGTTCGGCTGCCAAGGGGTCAGTGTCATGCGCCAGCAACCACGCGCGCTGGTGCACTGGTTGGCCCAGCACGTGCAACAGCAACAGTTGCGCATCGAGCCGATCCAGGCCCTGTGTTTGAAGCCGGGACAGGGTTTGCGAAAGCGTCTGGGTGGGTTTCAAAATACTCTTAACTTAGTAGATGCGTGCGCATTCAAAGTGGAGGCTGGAGGCAATATTGTTCACTTTGTCATGCCGGACTCGATCCGGTATCCACCCGTGCTTGAGACACTGGATTGCGGGTCAAGCCGGCAATGACATTCAGTGAACAGTGTTGGGACAAGAGGCTATTTTCTGTAAAAAAGTTCAGACATTTTGTTCCAGTGCCGCCAGTTGCTCGGCGGCTTCTTGCGCCTGCAGCGCGCTGACCACGTCATCCAGATCGCCTTCCATGATGGTCAGCAGCTTGTACAGCGTCAGGTTGATGCGGTGGTCGGTCAAGCGGCCTTGCGGAAAGTTGTAGGTGCGGATGCGGTCGCTGCGGTCGCCACTGCCGACCAGGCCTTTGCGCTCGGCGGCGTCTTTGGCAGCGCGTTCGCTGCGGTCTTTTTCGTGGATGCGCGCGGTCAGCACGCGCAGCGCTTGCGCCTTGTTGCTGTGCTGGCTGCGCCCGTCCTGACATTCGGCCACGATGCCGGTGGGCAGGTGGGTGATGCGCACGGCAGAGTCGGTTTTGTTGATGTGCTGGCCACCGGCGCCGCTGGCGCGGTAGGTGTCAATGCGCAGGTCGCTGGGGTTGATCTGGATCGCCTGCGCTTCGTCGGGCTCGGCCAGCACCGCCACGGTGGCCGCGCTGGTGTGGATGCGGCCCTGGGTTTCGGTGACCGGCACGCGCTGCACCCGGTGGCCACCCGATTCAAATTTGAGCGCGCCATAGACGCCGTCGCCTTCCACCTTGATCACAACCTCTTTGTAGCCGCCAATTTCATTGGGGGATTCGCTCAGGATTTCGCAGCGCCAGCCGCGCCGATCGGCATAGCGGGTGTACATACGCGCCAGATCGGCGGCAAACAGCGCGGATTCGTCGCCGCCGGTGCCAGCACGGATTTCGACAAACGCGTTGCGTACGTCGTCCGGGTCTTTGGGCAGCAGCATACGCTGCAATTCGGCTTCCAACTGGCGCAGCTCGGCGCTGGCAGCGTCCATTTCTTCTTGCGCCATCACGCTCATGTCGGCGTCGTTTGCCGCATCAGCCAGCAGCTCTTGCGCGCCCGCCAGGTCGGCCTCACGCTGCTGGTAGCGCAACCAGCGCCCGGCGACAGCGGCGACCTCGGTGTGCTCGCGCGAAAGCTTCAAAAACTGCGTCATGTCGGCCATGATGTCCGGGCGCGAGAGCAAAAATTCAAGCTCACCCAGACGATCGGCGTAGCGGGCTAGTTGTTGGCGAAGGAATGGTTTCATGGTCGAGGTTGGGAAAAGTTGTCGCGGTGTGGGCTGTTGGTGATTTGGGTTTGTATGTCATCCCGGACTTGATCCGGGATTCATGGATTGCGGGTCAAGCCCGCAATGACAACCAACGGTATCAAGACTGCACGGCGTGTGGGCCGCGTATTGATCGCCTTGACGTGCCAGCCCAGCTAACGTTCTTTGCGCAAAAAGAAATGGTGCACCGCGTGGCTGGCACGCTCGCGCGCCTGGGCATCACCACCGCGCAGCTCGGCTAGGGTGCCGTGCAGCATTTTTTGCGTCACGCCGCGCGTCAGCGCCTCCAGCACCGACTCGACATCTTGTCCCTTGGCCAGCAGCTTGCGAGCCCGGGCAATCTCCTCGGCGCGCCATTCGTCAGCCTGCGCGTTGAGTTGCTGGATCAGTGGCACGGTGCTGCGTTGTTCGATCCAGTGCAGGAAACTTTGCACGCCGGCATCGACAATCGCC
>JAQTSL010000432.1 GCA_028711355.1 Rhodoferax sp. | reverse complement strand
CAGATGGTGTCGGTGTGGAAGTGTTCCGTGCCATCGTCCACCGTAGCGCCCTTGGTGAAGAACAGCAGGTTGGTTTTGATGGTGGTGTAGGGGGCAAATACGCCCTTGGGCAGGCGTATGATGGTGTGCAGTTTGCAGTCGCGCAGCAGCAGCTTTTTCAACGTGCCCTTGATGCCATCGCCAAACAGAAAGCCATCGGGCAACACCACAGCGGCGCGGCCGTTTTCTTTCAGCAGCTTCTTAATGATGAGCGCCATGAACATGTCGGCGGTTTCGCGGGTGCGCAGGTCGGCCGGGTAGTCGCCGCCCACCGTGTCGTCTTCGTAGCCGCCGAAGGGTGGATTGGTGATGAGGCAATCGACCTTGTTGTTGGCGTTCCATTCGTTCCAGCCGATGCCGAGCGTATTGCGGTGCTCGATCTGGCTGGGCACGTCGATGCCGTGCAGCAGCATGTTGGTGGTGCACAGCAGGTGGGGCAGCTGCTTCTTTTCGATGCCGTGGATC
This sequence comes from Rhodoferax sp., assembly GCA_028711355.1. Lineage (GTDB taxonomy): Bacteria > Pseudomonadota > Gammaproteobacteria > Burkholderiales > Burkholderiaceae_C > Rhodoferax. The sequence goes on along the minus strand of JAQTSL010000432.1, from coordinate 2,049 downwards.
AACTCTTCAATGGCGCGCTTGTCTTCGGCGCTGGATTTGATTGAGAGTTGATTGCGGAAGTGGTCGATGGCGGCGGTCAAGAAGCCACCGGTGCCGCAAGCCGGGTCCATCACGGTTTCACGCATGTCCAGGCGCGGGTTGACTTGGGTTGCCATGAAGGCGGTGATGGCGCGCGGGGTGTAAAACTCGCCCGCATTGCCAGCGCCACGCAGGTCGTTGAGCATTTGCTCGTAGACATCGCCCAGGCTGGCGCGGGTTTTGAAATCGTGAAAGTTGATGGCGTCTTCCAGCTTTTCGATCACGGCCAGCAGTTGCGGGCCGGATTTCATGTAGTTGTTGGCGTCTTCAAAAACGCTTTTCACCACCTTGTGCTGCGGGCTCTTGCTCGCATCGATCTGCTCTTTGAGTGCGGGGAACAGTTCGTTGTTGACGAATCCGACGATCTCGGTGGGGGTCTTCTGCGGCGCTTTTTTGCCATCCACTCCAGCCACGTGGGCCGCCCAGTTGCGCCAGCGGTAGCGCTCGGGCAAGGGTGACTGATAGGCGGCGTTGTCGTCTTCCCATTCTTCCTCGCGCTGGTCGAACACTTTGAGGAAGAGCATCCAGGTGAGCTGACCGAGGCGCTGGGCATCGCCGTCGACGCCATCGTCCTTGCGCATGATGTCCTGAATGGACTTGATGGTGCTGCTTAGATTCATCTGCTTTTTCTCGTTTTCTTATTCCGCGCTGAGCGATGCTCAGGCCGATTTCTGCTCGGGGGTGTCGTAGAACGCCTGTTCCATCTCGTGCACGGCTTGTGTGTATTGCTCAACGCTGCCAAAGATGCCGCGCCGAATTTGCGTCTTGCTGCCGAACTTGTCGAAGGGTGGCAGTTCCAGCACCTTGGCGTCTTCAATGTCTTGCACACCGTGATCGGCAAACTTTTCCAGCAGGGCTTCAAGCACGGCGCGGGCTTGCTCGCCATACTTGCCGAACACATCACGTTTCTTGACGTTGTTGGCCCGCTCACGGCGGGTTAGTGGTTTCTGGTCGAAGGCGACGTGGGCGACGAGGTCAAAGACATCAAGCTCGCTGCCGTTAGCTACGGCTTGTTGCAGGATGTCCAGCGGCCCGCCATGCTCGGCCAATTCTTCCAGCACAGCTTGCTTGCGTTCGGCACTGTTCCAGCGGCGCAAAAAATCGGTGAGGTTGCCGAACTCGGCTTGCAGTGCCTTCTTGATGTCGTCCTTAAGCAGAACGCGGTAGTCCTCGGTGATGAGCTTGCCTTCGGCGTCGAGGTATTGCGAACGCTCAACGGCTACGCGCACATTGACGTCATCAATTACATATTTGGTCCGGCCACCGCCGCCCCCACCGGTATCGTCGCCGGAATCGGTTTCGTCACCACCCGTGGTGCCGGGGCCGTAAGGGGGCGGCTCGGGCTCGCTAACACCGGGCGGGTCGATGATGTCCGGCGGTACTACGGGATCATCGGGCTTGGGTTCGTAGATCACCACCGGCTCGCCATCAAAATCCGGGTCGGCAAACAGGCGTGTCGCCCCTTTGAAATCCATGATCGTGAAATACAGCTTCTGGTAGTCCTCGCGCAATCGCGTACCGCGACCAATGATCTGTTTGAACTCGGTCATTGAGTTGATGTTCTGATCCAGCACGATGAGCTTGCAGGTCTTGGCATCGACGCCGGTGGTCAGCAGCTTGGAGGTGGTGGCGATGACCGGATAAGGCTCGTCGTTGTCAATAAAGTACGAGAGCTGGGCCTTGCCTTCGGTGTCGTCGCCGGTGATGCGCATCACGTAGCGGCGGTTGCTGGCAGCGGCCGGGATGAGCTTCACCAGCTCTTGCCGCATGCGCTCGGCGTGATCCTGGTCGTCAAAAAAGACGATGGGCTTGGCCATCGGGTCGGTGGCCTGGAGGTATTCCCAGACCTTGCTGGCGACGAGTTTGGTGCGTTTTTCCAGCACTAAACTACGGTCGAAATCTTTGGTGTTGTACTGGCGTTGCTCGACCGCCTGGCCGAGCTTGTCTACTTTGCCCTTTTCGGGCGTATAG
>JAQTSL010000120.1 GCA_028711355.1 Rhodoferax sp. | reverse complement strand
CGGGCCTTCCACCCGCAGAATGTCTTTTTCTTTCATGCTGCCAAACACCTGGTCGGTGAACAGGCCACCTGGCAAATGGCGGAGGTGCAGCTCCAGCCCCTCGCCAATGCGGTGTGGCGCGTTGGCCATGCTGTAACTGCGGCGCATGCCGTCTTTCAGCAGAAACTCTACGTATTGCCCGGCGTGGTACTGAAACACTTCACTGACGGGCAGTTGCAACTGCAGGCGCATCACGTCGTCAGACAGTTGCTCCATCTGGCGCACGCGCGTAGGCATCTTTTTGATCGGCAGCGCGCCTTCGGGGGTGACCTGGCGCGACTCCAGCGCCAGGTCACTGCTGACGCTGGCGCAGCAGGTCAGGATATAGCCTTGCGCCTGCTCATTGGCACTGAGTGCCTTGTCCTGGTGCGTGCCCAGTGTGACCTCACCGCTGAGCAGTTTGCATTTGCACACGCCGCAGGCGCCGTCTTTGCAGCCATAGGGCAGGTTGACACCCTGGCGAATGCCGGCGGCCAGAATGGTTTCGTCGGGTGCAACGGCAAAAGTTCGGCCGCTGGGCGCGACGCTGACCTGGAAATTGGCGCTGGGTTGATTCATCGGAGTGTGTTGTGGTTATCCTTGGCGTCTTCTGACCAATTTCAAAGGTGCTGATTTTGCCTGCTTTGCGAAGCCCCCATCCGCTGCTGTATGCCACCCGGCCCGGCGCCTTGCCAGCGCGTTTTCGACGTGAACGCGTGTTGCTGGTAGGGTGTGGCGACGTCGGCGTGCGGGTGGCTGCACAGTTAAAGGGTCGGGTGCGCCTACTGGCGTTGACCTCCAGCGCCAGCCGGGTGGCCGATTTGCGCGCGCTTGGCATCACACCCTTGGTGGGCAATCTGGACCGCCCCGCCAGCCTGACCCGGCTGGCCGGTTTGGCCACACGGGTGGTGCATTTGGCGCCGCCACCGGAGAGCGGCGACGGCGACCCGCGCACGCTGGCGTTGATCCGCACGCTGCGCCAGCGCACCCCGCCGCAATCGCTGGTCTATGGATCCACCAGCGGTGTGTACGGTGATTGTGGGGGCGAATTCGTTACAGAAACAAGAGCTGCCAACGCACACACAGCAAGGGCTCAGCGGCGAATTGTTGCTGAAAATTTGGTGCGTCATCTGGGTCGTGCGGCAGCCGTCACCTGCACGGTGCTGCGCATTCCGGGCATCTACGCACCCGATCGGGTCGGCGGCACGCCGCGCGAGCGGCTGATCAGGGGCACGCCGGTGTTGTGCGCCCAGGACGATGTGTTTACCAACCATGTGCACGCCGATGACCTGGCGCGCGCCTGCGTGGCCGCGCTGTGGCGTGGCGCGCCGCAGCGCATTTACAACGCCAACGACGACAGCGTGCTCAAGATGGGCGACTATTTTGATCTGGCCGCCGACCTGTATGGGCTGGCGCGGCCGACACGGTTGCCGCGTAGCACCGCGCCGCAACATATGTCGCTGCTGTTGCTCAGCTTCATGAGCGAGTCGCGCCGCATGGACAACACGCGCCTGAAAAAAGAGCTGCGCCTGACGCTGCGCTATCCGACGGTGGCGCAGGGGCTGGTCGTGCGTCCCGCCAGATGACTGTGCTACAGTGCGCAGCCATGAAGTCGGTGATTTTTTTCTTTAGCTACTTTTGGTACTCACGCGCTGTTGGCGGTAGAGAGTTCTGAGCGTACCTGATTAAAACGTCCTGATCCTCCAAAAACCGCCGCTCACCCCGGCGGTTTTTTTTTGTGTCTTCCCGAACCTGAAAGGATGCGATTGATGAATGCCAAAGTGACGATTGAACAGGATGCCTGGGGCGCTGGCCTGTCCAGCCCCGCTACCGACCGTACCGGTCAGACCGACAACCAGCGCATCAAGGACATCACCGTGCTTCCCCCGCCAGAGCATCTGATTCGTTTTTTCCCGATTGCGGGTACCCCGGTCGAAAAGATGATTAGCGCCACGCGGCGCAACATCCACCAGATCATGACCGGCAAGGACGACCGCTTGCTGGTGATCATCGGGCCATGTTCGATTCACAATCCGGCCGCCGCCATGGACTACGCACGCCGACTGGTGGTGCAGCGTCAAAAGCACGCGGACACGCTGGAAATTGTGATGCGGGTGTATTTTGAAAAACCCCGCACCACCGTTGGCTGGAAGGGCCTGATCAACGACCCGTATCTGGACGAATCGTTTCGCATTGATGAAGGGCTGCGCATCGCACGCCAGTTGCTGATCGAGATCAACGGTCTGGGCTTGCCCGCGGGTAGCGAGTTTCTGGACGTGATTTCGCCGCAATACCTGGGTGACCTGATCAGTTGGGGTGCGATTGGCGCGCGTACCACCGAAAGCCAGGTGCACCGGGAACTGGCCTCGGGCCTGTCGGCACCGATTGGTTTCAAGAACGGCACCGACGGCAATATCAGGATCGCCACCGACGCCATTCAGGCCGCTGCCGGTGCTCACCATTTCTTGTCAGTTCACAAGAGCGGACGCGTAGCGATTGTGCAGACCAATGGCAACCGCGACTGTCACGTGATTTTGCGTGGCGGCAAGGCGCCCAATTTTGATGCCGCAAGCGTCAAAGCCGCCTGCGACGATTTGGTCAAGGCCAAACTGCCCGCCACCCTGATGGTGGACTGCAGCCACGCCAACAGCAGCAAGCAGCACGAAAAGCAGTTGGAAGTAGCGCGCGACATTGCCGCACAAATCCGCGCGGGCTCGCGCCAGGTGTTTGGCGTGATGGTGGAAAGTAACCTCCACGCCGGAGCGCAGAAGTTCACGCCGGGCAAGGACAAAACCGACAAGCTTGAATACGGCAAGAGCATTACCGACGCCTGCCTGGGCTGGGACGATTCGCTGAAGTGCCTGGACCTGTTGTCGCAAGCGGTGAAGGCGCGTCGCGGCTAAAAAGTTGCATTCTTTTTAGCCACCAGCGCTTATTGAATAAGCGCTGGTGACTACTTATTCTGTAGCGCTTGAAGCAACTTGGCGGGCACACCGCCGAAGCTGCCGTTGCTCATGCAAACAATCTGGTCACCACTGCGGGCGGCTTGTGTGACCGCTGTGACCAACGCATCGAGCTGGTCAAACACCTGTACCTTGCTCCCCATGGGCGCCAGCGCTGCGGCCGCGTCCCAGCCCAATCCGGCGCTGTGGCAAAACGACAGGTCAGCGCGCTCCAGGCTCCAGGGCAGCAGCGCCTTCATGGTGCCCAGTTTCATGGTGTTGGAGCGTGGCTCAAACACCGCCAGAATGCGCTGGCCGGCTGGCAGCGTGCGGCGCAGGCCGTCCAGCGTGGTGCGAATCGCCGTGGGGTGATGGGCAAAGTCGTCATAGACCGTGACGCCGGCCACACTGCCACGCTGTTCCATGCGGCGTTTGACATTCTCAAAGCTGGCCAGTGCCTGCGCCGCCTGCTTTGGATCGACCGCCAAATGGTCGGCAGCAGCAATGGCGGCCAGTGCGTTGAGCTGGTTGTGGATGCCAGTCAGATTCCAGCGCACGTGCCCTGCCATCCGTCCCTGATGCAGCACGTCAAAGTCATCCGCTGGGCCATCGGCGGTAAAGTCGCTCACCGCTGAGCCAAAGCTGCGCAGTTCGCTCCAGCAGCCCGCGTGCAGCACGCGCGTCAGTGATTCTTCTAGGCCATTGGCGATGACGCGGCCACTGCCATGCGCACCGGCGCCGGGAACGGTCCGCACCAAATGGTGAAACTGACGCTCAATCGCTGCCAGGTCGTCGAAAATATCGGCGTGATCGAACTCCAGGTTGTTCAGCACCGCGGTGCGCGGGCGGTAGTGCACAAACTTGCTGCGTTTGTCAAAAAACGCGGTGTCGTATTCGTCAGCCTCGATCACAAACGCCCGGCCTTGCCCCAGGCGCGCGGATACGCCAAAGTTCAGCGGCACGCCGCCCACCAAAAAACCGGGTTGCAATCCGGCCTGCTCCAGTATCCAGGTGGTCATGGCAGTGGTGGTGGTTTTGCCGTGCGTGCCGGCAATCGCCACCACGTGGCGGCCTTGCAAAATGTGTTCGGCCAGCCATTGTGGGCCACTGGTGTAGGGCAGGCCCGCGTCCAAAATAGCTTCCATCAGGGGAAATTTGGCGCTGCCGTCGGCCAGGTGGGCGCGGCTGACCACGTTGCCTACCACGTACAGGTCGGGCTGTAGTGCCAACTGGTCAGCGCCAAAACCCTCGATCAGATCAATGCCCAGCGCGCGCAACTGGTCGCTCATGGGGGGATAAACACCGGCGTCGCAGCCGGTGACCGTGTGGCCAGCCTCACGCGCCAAGGCTGCCAAGCCGCCCATAAAGGTCCCGCAAATACCAAGAATATGAATGTGCATAGCGCAATTTTAGAGAAAGCGGGCAAAATCAGCGTCATGATGGATTTGAAAGACGAAGTTGCCGCCCAGGCGGCACGCTATGTGGTGGAAGAAGGCCTGGATTACGGCCCGGCCAAACAGCGTGCAGCCCGCGCGCTTGGAGTGGGCGACCGAAGTGCATTGCCAAACAACGACCAACTGGAGCAAGCGGTCAAAGAATATCTGGCGCTGTTCTGCGGCGACACGCAACCGGGTGAACTGCGCGCCCTGCGCGGCCTGGCGCTGCAGTGGATGGAGCGTCTGGCTGCATTTCGACCGTATTTGTCGGGCGCGGTTTGGCGTGGCACGGCAACGCATTTGTCAGACATTTGCCTCGACTTGTTTTGCGATGACAGCAAATCAGCAGAAATTGCCTTGATTGACCAGAAAATTGCCTACACCGTGCGCAGCGTGCGCGGTCTGCAGGGTGAGCCGGTGGACACTTTGAGCGTGCACGCGTTTTGCGCTCCGCTCAACGAAGACGTCGGGGTGCATTTGGTGTTGTACGACCGTGATGACGTACGCGGCGCACTCAAGCCAGATGGGTCTGGGCACGCGCCACGCGGTGATGCGCAAGCGCTGCGCCGTCTGCTGGCGCAGCAGGCCTGACTTTTATGCAGACATCAGGCACAAGACGGGGTTGGTTGGCGGCAGCGGTGGGTCTGGCGCTGGCGGGGGTCGGCGCGGGGCTTGTCTGGCGCCGCTCACGCCAACAGTCCCGAGCCTTGTCGGCATCAGAAGCTGACTTTTGGCGCCAGCAATTCAAGCAACTTGATGAAACGATGTTGACGACCGCGTTGTTTCGCGGCAAGCCCTTGCTGGTGAATTTCTGGGCAACCTGGTGCCCGCCCTGTGTAGAGGAATTGCCGCTTTTGAATGCTTTTTACCGCCAACATGCAGCTAACGGCTGGCAAATAATTGGTTTGGCGCTGGATCAGGCGGCTCCAGTGCGTCGCTTCCTGAAGCAGCAGCCGCTCGCTTTTCCGGTAGCATTGGCCGGTTTCGCCGGGGTTGAGCTGAGCCGCTCGCTGGGCAATATCAATGGTGGCTTGCCGTTTTCTGTGGTTTTTGATCCCTCGGGGACGCTGGTCTATCGCAAGCTAGGCAAGCTTTCCAAGGCCGACTTGCAAAACTTCCAGCACCTTTTGACCTGATCAGGTGGTTGCTCTTTAGTAGTAAACTAGCGTCAGTTAGATTGAAATTTAAGAAAAATAGGTTGAGTTGCTGAACTTTCACAGAACTTGACTGGTTTATGGTCGCTACGTTGGAGATTCCTGCAATGGATTTGAGAAAATTAAAAACTTTGATTGATCTGGTGTCCGAGTCGAATGTTTCCGAACTGGAAATCACCGAAGCCGAAGGCAAGGTGCGGATTGTCAAAGGTGGTGGCGCCATGGCGCCGCAATATGTGGTCAACAATTCGGTAGCCGCCCCTTCTGCATTGGCGCCAGCGCAGGTGGCAGCAACGCCGGCAGCCCAAGCAGATGCAGCGCCCGCAGCCGATACCGGCCATGTGACCAAGTCACCGATGGTGGGCACCTTTTACCGCTCGGCCTCGCCCGGTGCCAAGTCGTTTGTCGAACCGGGTGATACGGTGGCCGAAGGGCAAACCCTTTGCATCATCGAGGCGATGAAGATTCTCAACGAAATTGATGCCGACAAGGCTGGCACGGTGCGCAAGATACTGGCTGAAAACGGGCAGGCAGTGGAATACGGACAGCCGCTGTTCGTCATTGACTGATGCCGGGGTTGTTGCATGTTTAAAAAGATTCTGGTCGCCAATCGGGGCGAAATTGCACTGCGTATCCAGCGCGCCTGCCGCGAACTGGGTGTCAGGGCGGTGATGGTTTATTCTGAGGCCGACCGCGACGCCAAGTACGTCAAACTGGCTGAAGAAGCGGTCTGCATTGGACCGGCAGCGTCGGCCTTAAGTTATCTCAATATGCCGGCCATCATCTCGGCCGCCGAGGTGACCGATTCAGAAGCGATCCACCCCGGCTACGGTTTTTTGAGCGAGAACGCCGATTTTGCTGAGCGGGTCGAGCGCAGTGGCTTCCAGTTCATTGGCCCCACGCCGGAGTCGATCCGCATGATGGGCGACAAAGTGTCGGCCAAGCAGGCCATGATCAAGGCTGGCGTGCCTTGTGTGCCGGGCTCCGAAGGTGAGCTGCCGGACGACCCGGCGCAAGTACGCCGTATTGCGCGCGCCATCGGCTACCCGGTCATCATTAAGGCGGCGGGCGGCGGCGGCGGGCGTGGCATGCGCGTGGTACATACCGAAGCGGCTTTGATCAACGCGGTGGCGATGACCAAAAATGAGGCCGGTGCGGCGTTCAACAACTCTGCGGTGTATCTGGAGAAATTCCTGCAAAACCCGCGCCACGTCGAAATCCAGATTTTGGCCGACAAGTACAAGAACGCGGTGTATCTGGGTGAGCGCGACTGTTCCATGCAGCGCCGTCATCAGAAAGTGATTGAAGAAGCCCCCGCGCCCGGTATTTTGCGCAAGCTGATCGAGCGCGTCGGCGACCGCTGTGTTGCCGCCTGCAAACGGATTGGTTACCGCGGCGCTGGTACCTTCGAGTTCTTGTACGAAAACGGCGAGTTCTATTTCATCGAGATGAACACCCGGGTGCAGGTGGAACACCCAGTGACCGAAATGACCACCGGTATCGATATCGTCAAAACCCAAATCATGGTTGCAGCCGGCGAGAAATTACCGTTTAGCCAGCGCCAAATCCAGATCAAGGGGCATGCCATCGAATGCCGCTTGAACGCCGAAGACGCCTACAAGTGCATCCCTTCGCCGGGTCGCATCACCATGTGGCATCCGCCTGGTGGCCCGGGCGTGCGGGTGGATTCACACATCTATACCAATTACTATGTGCCACCCAATTACGACTCGATGATCGGCAAGATCATCGTGCACGGCGACACGCGCGAACAGGCATTGGCGCGGATGCGTACCGCTCTGGGTGAGACCGTGATCGAAGGCATCCATACCAATCTGGCGCTACACCGTGAACTGATGGTTGATGCCAAGTTCATGGAAGGCGGCACCAATATCCATTACCTGGAAGGCTGGCTGGCCGATCATGCCCGCTAAGCGTTGACGTGAAAGAGCAGGCTGTCATACCGGGCTGCGACCCGGTATCCAGTGACTCCGGACTGCATGGATTGCGGGTCGGGGCCCGCAATGACAGTTATTTTTCATGCTTCGGGATGGCTTTGTTGCCATGACTATGAAGGGTTTTCATGTTTGAATTGCGCTTGATGAGCCCTGAGCGGCTGGTAGAAACAGTCAGTGATGCGCTGCAAGAACTGGACGCACTGAGTGTCAGTATCGAAGATGCCGACGCTCAGACCGATGCTGAGCAGGCCCTGTTTGGCGAGCCGGGCATGCCCCCACCCAAGGACGGCTGGCAGCGCTCGCGGCTGGCTGCCTTGTTTGAACAGCGCGCGCAGGCGCAGCACGCGCTACTGGTGTTGCAAGCGCAGGACTTTTTTGCCGACTGTCAGGCGTTGGGGGTCGAGCCGGTGCCCGAACAGGATTGGGTGCGCTTGACGCAGTCGCAATTTGCGCCGGTAGAGATTACGCCAACCTTCTGGATCGTCCCGACCTGGCACCAGCCACCGCCGTCAGCCAAGGTGGTGATTCGCCTGGACCCAGGGCTGGCCTTTGGTACCGGCACGCACCCGACCACACGGATGTGTTTACGCTGGATCACGCGCCATACCGCCGACGGTGCGCTGACGCGGGTGCTCGACTACGGCTGCGGCTCGGGTATTTTGGCCATTGGTGCTGCCAAGTTCGGTGCGGCGCGGGTCGATGCGATCGATATTGACGATGCTGCCGTGGCGGCCACACGTTTGAACGCGCAGGCCAACCAGGTGCAGGTGCAAGCTGGTTTGCCGGAGCTGGTGGCGGGAGACTATCACAGCGTGCTGGCCAACATTCTGGCAACACCGCTGAAAGTGCTGGCACCGTTGCTGTGGGCACGCGTGGCGCCGCAGGGGCATCTGGTGCTGGCCGGCATTCTGGAACGTCAGGCGTTGGAACTACAACAGGCCTACGCCCCTTATTGCCGCCTGGAGGTGGCCGATACCGAAGACGGTTGGATTTTGATGACGGCGCGGCGTGCCTAAATGCAGCATGGTCTGGCCGCTGTTGCCTTGAGCGTCCCATGAGTCTTTTGACCCGCTGCCCGGCTTGCACCACTATTTATCGACTGGTGCCAGACCAGTTGCGCATTTCCCAGGGTTGGGTCAAGTGCGGGCAGTGCGGCGATATTTTCGACGCAACACAGCACCTGGTGCAGATCGAAACAGAGGCTTTGTCTGGCAATGAAGCATCAGATCTGGCCAGGGCCCCCGGCGAGCCGGTGGCTGCGCCGTCGCCTGACGCTGCGGCGCAGGCCGAACTGGTGCCGACCGACGACGACGCCAACGCAGACGCGGTTATTGCAGATGACAACTTTGGCCCAACGCCGGATCAGCCACCGACGGTTGCACCGGTTGCCGAGCTCAGCCGGCTTGGCCCGGATTTGTCGTTGCCCGGTCACCCCCACCCCCACGAGGTTGATCTGGGTGAATCTGTTGTCGTGTCGCCGAGTGAGAAAACGCCTGAACCAAAGGCTGCGGCGGTTGACATGACCGAGCTGTCGTTCATGCGTGATGCAGCCGGTTCAAACGCAGGCCAGCGTCACTGGAAATATGCGATGTTGTTCGGTCTGGCGATCGTGCTGGCCGGGGCCCTTGCCACACAATTGATTTACCGGCAGCGCCATGACCTGGCTGCAACGCTACCGCAGGCGCAACCGGCGCTGCAAGCTCTCTGTGGTGTGTTTGGCTGCTCCTTGGAGCCGGTGCAACGCATCGATTCGGTGCTCATTGACGCTGCCGCGTTCAACCACCAGGGCGGCACCGGTTATCTGCTCAGTCTGGCGTTAAAAAATGCGGCTGATGTAGCGCTGGCCATGCCGAGCGTCGAGTTGACGTTGACCGATTTGCAGGAGCGTGCGGTCGTGCGTCGGGTATTTTCTGCGCGTGAACTCGACCCCGCGGCGGTGACCCTGCCACCCTTGTCAGAATGGCGTGTGAGTGTGCCGTTGGCGTTGCAGTTGGACGATGCGGCGCAGCGCGTGGTTGGTTACCGGGTGCGAGTTTTTTATCCCTGAAAAAAAAGCCTGCCGCAGGGTGCAGCAGGCTTGGCGCAGGTGGAAACTTTTCCAATAATCAGGGTTTGGTGCCGGTCGGAAAAGGCCAGGCGGCCTGCGGATTGAGCTTGGTTTGAGCCGCCGGGGCAGGCTTGGCAGGAGCTGCCTTGGCCGGTTTTTTTGCGGCGGCTTTTTTAGGAGCAGCGGCTTTCTTGGCTGGTGCAGCTTTCTTGGCCGGTGCAGCCTTCGTAGCTGGTGCAGCTTTCTTGGCTGGTGCAGCTTTCTTGGCTGGTGCAGCTTTCTTTGCTGGTGCAGCTTTCTTTGCCGGTGCAGCTTTCTTGGCTGGTGCAGGTTTCTT
>JAQTSL010000119.1 GCA_028711355.1 Rhodoferax sp. | reverse complement strand
GTGGCGCCCGCCACCGCACCAGTCACGCCGCCCACCGCCGCGCCAATACCACTTTGGCTACCATCGACCGTGACCGGCCGCACCGACAACAGCACACCGTCTTCCACCCTGGACAGACGCTGCGCGTCACCGCGCTGAATCACGTCCGGGCTGCTGGTGGAGCAAGCGCTCAGGGTCGCGGCCAGGGCCAGCACCGCCATCATCGTCGATCGTTTCATATCAAACTCCTGAAATAGATACACCTGCATTGTCAGTCAGGCAGGTAAAGCGTGTGTGAATCAAATCGGTCAGCCCGAATTGGACCAGCAATTCGCGCAAACGTTCCGCCGCAGCGCGTTGCGGCTGGCCGCTGTAGCGCGCCAGAATCAGCTCGTTTTTCAGGCTGTGCTCCCAGCCGACCAGCTCAGTCACTGTGACCTGGTAGCCGCACGCCTGTAGGTACAGGCAGCGCAACACATTGGTCAACTGACTGCCCAGCTCGCGAGTGTGCAACGGATGACGCCATAATTCTGATAGCGCACTGCGCCCGAGCAACAAGGCCTTGTGCTGATTCAGCACGCGCGCCACCTCAGCCTGGCAGCACGGCACCAGCACCATGAAGCGGGCGCGCTTTTGCAGCCCAAAAGCAATCGCGTCGTCGGTAGCGGTATCGCAGGCATGCAACGCGGTGACGATGTCGATGCACTCGGGCAACTGGTCGGAGCTGGCCGACTGCGCCACCGTCAACGGCAAAAACGTCATGCGCGCAAAGCCCAGTCGGGCCGCCAAGTCTTGCGACTTTTGCACCAGCTCAAGCCGGGTTTCGATGCCGTAAATATGGCCGCTGCTGCGTTGCTTGAAAAACAGGTCGTACAAGATAAAGCCCAGATACGACTTGCCAGCACCGTGATCGGCCAGCGTGATGCCGCCGGCTGCCTGTCCGCCTCCTGGCCTTGTCCCAGCGGATGAAGGTGCCCCATCGACTGGTTCGGCAGACACGGTTGCGCAAGGTGGCGCGATTTCGAACAACAATTTCTCGATGAACTGGTAAAGGTGATAAACCTGCTTGAGTTTGCGCCGTGAATCCTGGTTAAGCCGGCCGTCGCGCGTCAGGATGTGCAGTTCTTTGAGCAGTTCCAACGACTGACCAGGGCGGATCTCGTCAGCCAGCGCTGTGTTGGGTTGATGGGCGGGCTTACGTGGCATGGCCACATGATGCCACGACTTGAACGCCGGCACGGTAGCAGCGACATCGGGCAACTACCCTACTTTGGCGAAGCCCTGTTGTTTGCGATCTGACGTCTGTGTCTGTGTCTGTGTCTGTGCCCCACCGATTTCTTACGCACTTGGAACAGCTCATGTATCATCTGCCACAGTGCGCCTGCGGAGTCTGACGAAATGCCGTGTCGAAGATATGCGCAGCGCACGATTCAACCTACCACAGCAGGAGTTTCAAACGTGTTTCAACAAGTCGTACCCGTCAACAAAGAACGTCATGCCAACAAAAAAATCAAAGACATTTCAAGTTTTGATTTCGCTTCCAAGTTTCACATTGCTTACGTCACGATGCACGAATTCGCACGCGCTGCATCCATTTTTCCGATCGTTTTTCTCGAAGATAAAGACAAGGACATTTTTCGACCGGTCGTGTTGCTGGGTCTGAATGCGGGTGAAAACCTGTTTGTCGATGGCAACGGCAAATGGCAGGCCTCGTATGTGCCAGCCATCATTCGCCGCTACCCGTTTGCCCTGACACCCACTGGCAAAGAAGATAACTATGTAGTGTGCATTGACGAAGGCAGCAGCCTGGTCAGCGACACCGAGGGTGCCGCCCTGTTTGACGACAAGGGTGAACCAACGCAAGTGATTGAAAACGTAAAGCGCTACTTGGGCGAGTTGCAGCAAATGGACACACTGACCAATGGTTTTTGCAAATTCCTGGCTGAACACAACATGTTTACCCCGTTAAACATGCGCGTACGCGACAACGATAAAGTCAAAAACGTCTCAGGTTGTTATGTTGTCAATGAAGAACGCCTGAACAATTTGTCTGACGAACGTTTCCTGGAAATCAAGAGCAAGGGCTATCTTGCCCCTCTGTACGCGCACCTGATTTCACTGGCGCAAACTGAACGACTGGTGAAACTCCAGGACGAAAAATCTGCAGCCGCCAAATAACCTGCCGACCATTTTGCAGCGACACATGCTGGCATGTGTCGCTGCTTTTTTGATGGATGCATGCGTTATCGCGGTCAACCACTTGCCACCAACCCCAAACCATGTCTGAAGAGGTCTTTTCGTCAGGACGAACCTTAGGGTTGATGGTTTTATGTGTATCTGTCTTTGGCAGCCATGCTGCATCAAATCCGGATGAAATACCCCAAGCGACCCTGCGTGCTAGTACAACTGCTGACAAAGAAGCTCAACCTGCCGGTATAGCGAACCTGTCGCGCCTGAGTCAGCGATCCTTTCTTCATTTGCTGGTTGCCCGCAATATCGAAGTTCAATACAGCAAGCTCGGTGCCGATGTCACCGGTTTTCTGAAAGCCGGTGAAGCCGCCCTGTATGAGCCCACTACCTTTATTGCGGTTCGTGAAGAGGGACGCCAGCGCCAACGCACCCCTGACGAGCGTCTGCAAAACACCTTTACAGCCAACACGGCTGTTTTGGACGAGCAGGGTCACAGTGACGAAATTGGTATGCGCTCAAAGTTGCCGACCGGTGCTGAAGTCAGCCTGAGCTACAAGTTGACACGCAAGAGCAACAACCTTATTCCCCAAACTTCAGCCTTTGACACCGAGTACAACGCCCTGCTGAACCTGACCTTCAAACAGCCGCTGCTGCGCAACGCCGGCCGGTCCATCACTGAGACCGATCGGCGGGTGGCTGAGTTTGAACATCAAATTTCCCTGCAGCAGCTCACCCAGCAAACTTTCAAAACTTGCATTGACGGACTGAGCCTGTATTGGCAACTCCACCGGGCCCAAGAAACACTGGCCTTGCGCCGGGAAGCCCTGACCAGCACCCAGGCTTTGCTGGCTGATGCCCAGGACCGGGTGACGGCTGGCCGAGTACCGGCCAGCACCCTGCTTGAGCTGCAAGGTGTGTTGCTCAACCGGCAGGCCGAGTTGACCCGCAGCCAGCAGGCATTGCTGGATGCCCAAAGCAAGTTATCGACAGCGCTCAATGTTGTCTGGAACCAAAACTTGACCATCCAGACTCGGCCTGCGCTCGTCAAACAGGACTCTTCATTGCCCAGCAGTGCGGTATCCGACGAAGCTTTGCGCCTGTGGTCTCCCTACCAAATTGCCCTGCTCAAACAGCAGCAGGCGCGAACACGACTCAACTTCGCCGCCAACCAGATGCAGCCGACGGTGGACTTTGTCATGAGCTACAGCGGCACTGGCTACAACAATCTGCCCCAGGTGGCGCGCAATATCGCTGAACAAAGCACCTACCCCGACTGGTTTTTTGGGGTGAACTTTGAGTTTCCTTTGAATGGCAATCAAAAAGCGCAGCAGCAGTACCTGGCCCAAAGCGCCCGCCTGACACAGGCTGAACTGGAACTTTTGGCCATACAAAATTCTTTTAGCAACGATCTGCAAGTGCGTCTGAGTGACTTGCAAAATGCGCAGCATATTGTTGAGTCAAGCCTCCAGGATGTCCAGTTACGACAAACCATTTTTGAGAACGAGCGTCAACGCGTGCAGTTGGGTGTTGGGCTGCTTGGGACACTGCTGCAGAAACAGTCGGACTTGACCGAAGCCAAGCAACGTTTGCTGGAAAACCAGGTGCGTTTTGAGATCGCCATGGCAACCTGGCAATACGCCCAAGGCCGCCTGCTGTCTGACTATCAGATAGAAATTTCTGACGCGTCAATGCCGCAACAATAAGGAATCGCCATGACCTTCATGACCCGCGTCATTCGCACCCCCCCCTCATGGCGTTGCCCAAGTATCACGTTCTGGTTTTGCCTGGGCCTGGCGTTCGCACCTGTCCAGAGCATGGCAAAAACTTTTTCCGGCTTGATTTATCCACTGCATGACATCACCTTGAGTGCTGGCGTGGCGGGGTTGGTCATGAAACGCCAGGTGCAGCTAGGGCAAAGCGTCAAAGCCAACCAGGTCTTGCTGCAACTTGACGACCGCCTGCAAAGCATTGAGAGCAATCGGCGCAAAGTAATTTTTGAAGACCAGAGCGAGTTACAGGCTTCACGCGAGCGCTCGCGCATCCTGACCAGTTTGCTGCAAGACGCCCAAGCCGTATTCAAAACCACAGGCTCCATCAGCAAAGACGAATTGTTGCGCCTGGAAGCTGAATCAATTGCCGCCAACGCCCGGGTTGACCAATTGGTCGAGCAAAAAAAACGCGAAAAACTTGACTATGAATCCGCCGAGCGTGACCGCTTGCAGCGTCACATCAGCGCGCCGGTCAGCGGCATCATCACCCAACTGACACCGCAGGAAGGTGAATGGGCAAAGCCCGGTGACCCGTTGTTGACACTGGTTGACGCGACAACCGCCATTTTGCGGCTGGCCGTACCCCACAGCGTGGCGCATACCCTGAAAGTGGGTGCCAACCAGCTCATCCAGACTGAGCCAGGCGCAGCCGTCACGCACGTGAACGGTCGCATCACCTTTGTCTCACCGGTGGCCGACCCGGCCAGTGGTTTGGTGCAGGTTGAAATCACTTTCAGCAACCCGCATCAGCGTATCAAGACCGGCATCAAAGGCAGCATTGACCTGCCAACATTGCCCTAAGCCAGCCCAATGTCCGAATCAGCTACACCGATTATTGCAGCCGCGCTGGATGCGCGCAGCCTGATTGGGCAATTGCAGCAGCTTCGCAACAGTCCGACGGCCGAGCTTGACTGGAACCGCTACTGTGACCTGATACGCCAGCTCTGCAAAGCCAGTCATGCGGCTGTGGTCCAGCTCCTGGCGCAAGCTGACAGTCTGGCACTGCTCGGTCGGGCCTCGGACTCGGCCACCTGGTCCCCCTTACAAACCATGCCACCGGGCCTGGACCTGTTTGCCAAAGCGACTGAGCAAGGCTATACCCAAGCCCCGGCGCAAGACCCGCAGGGTCAAACCTGGCTGGTACTGGTACTGGCTTTACAAGGTTTGACCGATTATTTTTTGATCCTCAATATCAAACCCCAGGAGCGCAGCCAGCTCAACGAGCTGACCCTGCGCGCTTTGTTGTGCGTTGATTTCAAACCGCTCTCTTCGGGCACACTGGCATTGACACCCGAGGCGAATTTGGGTGCCATGCTGGGCCTGGCGGCCGAGGTCATGCAGCAACCCAATTTTTCTGCCGCTGGACTGGCGCTGGTGAATGGACTGGCGGTAGCCTGGGAGCTGCTGCATGTCAGCCTGGGTTGGGTCGACGGCGCACGCACCGAGGTGGTGGCCATCAGTCACCTGGATCGCTTTGAGCGCGCTACCTCTCAAACCCAGCGCATTGAGGCTGCGCTGCTGCCCGCTGTGATTCAGGGCAGTGAAGTCTGGTGGCCTACGCCAACCGATACATCTACTGGTTTGCCTGCCCAGTCGCTGACTGACACCCAAGCGCTGGCCGACTTTGCGCATCATTTGGGTGTCAGTCAGGTGGTGGCAGTTCCAATGCGAGATGCCCATGGCCACACCCAGGCGGTATTGCTACTGGCGCCAGGCAGCCGGACGATTCCTGATCTCAACGAATTGCTGCTGGCACTTGAACTGGTACAGCCGCGCCTGAGCGATTTACGCCACCAATCTCTGGGCTTGCGCCAGCGTGGCCGCGCTGGCCTGCAGGCGCTGTCCGAGCGACTGTTTGGCCCCGAGCAACCGCTGCTCAAGCTGGGCATGGTGGTGCTGGTGCTGCTGCTGCTGTACGTCACTTTTGGCACTTGGCACTACCGACTGGATGCCAGCGCGCAGCTCAATACCGATTCCACACGCTTGATCAGTGCGCAGTTTGATGGCCGCATCGACCAAGTTTATGCCAGCGCCGGCGACCTGGTCAAGGCCGGCGACCTGCTGGTCGCACTCGACACCCGTGACCTGCTGCAACAACAAAGCGAATTGACAGCCGAGGTCAGCAAGGGGCAAACCGAGGTCAATAAGTTCCGCGCAGAAGGTCTGCTGGCCGAAACCGAAATTGCCCAGGCCCGGCTTGAGCAATCGCTGGCCAAGGCACAACGCGTGCAAAGTTACCTGGAGCAGGCGCAAAGCAAAGCGCCGTTTGAGGGGGTCATCGTTGAAGGTGAGAAAAAAGACCTGCTGGGAGCCCCGGTCAAAAAAGGCGACCGCATTTTCCGGTTGGCCAAAGTCGAAGGTCTTTACATCACACTGATGGTGTCCGAGCGCGACATGCGTCACCTGGCACCCCAGGCCAGTGGCGAGGTGGCACTGCTGAGCCACCCGGATGTGAACATTGCAATGCGTATCAGTTCGGTGATTCCAGTGGCCCAGGTCAAGGGACAGGATGGCAACCAGTTCATGGTCAAAGCCGAATTGCTGCAAGCGCCGCAAGCCTGGTGGCGCCCTGGCATGACCGGGTTGGCGCGCATCGATGTGGGTGACAAAAACATCGCCTGGATCCTCACCCACCGTCTGGTGGAACGGCTGCGGCTGATGCTGTGGTGGTAGGCACTGCTACCCAACATTGAGCTGTGTTGACCTATGGCGACCACCATCTTCAGTGACTCCTGGTTTCGCGTCTCCGGCCTGCGCGTGGCGCTGCTGCCCAGTGTAGAGGTCAAAGCCCAGGTATTTCGCGGGCGTTCCTGGCATGTGCTGCAGGATACCTACACGCAGCGTTACTTTCGCGCCTCCCCCGAGGCCTGCCATTTCATTCAAAGCCTGCGCGCCGACAAAACCGTCGACGAGGTCTGGGAAGACTTTGTCAACCACCACCCCGAGGATGCGCCCAGCCGCGAAGAGGTCATCCAACTGCTGTCGCAATTGCACATGTCCAATCTGCTGTATTCGCTGCAGCAATCTGACAATGAGGCAATTGTCAAGCGCTACAAAAAACAAAAAAACAAGGAACTGCTGGGCAAGATCGCCTCTTTCCTGTTCTTGCGCATTCCCTTGTGGAACCCTGATGCACTGCTCAACCGCATCCGGCCGCTGGTCATGCTGTGCACCGGCTGGGGTGCGTTTGTGCTTTGGTGCGCAGTCTTGCTGTGGGGCGGCTTGACGGCTTTTGAGCACCGGGGCGAGCTGCTGGACCAGTCGCAAGGGGTTTTGTCGGTTGGCAATCTGCCCTGGTTGTATGTTTGCCTGACTGTCCTCAAGCTGTTTCACGAAGCCGGTCATGCCTTTGTCTGCAAACGCTTTGGTGGCGAGGTGCGCACGGTGGGCGTGATGTTTTTGTTGTTTACCCCGCTGCCTTACGTTGATGCCTCCAGTAGTTGGGGTTTCCCGGAGCGCTGGCACCGCATTTACGCCACCTTTGCCGGCATGGCCGTCGAATTTTTCTTTGCCGCCGCTGGCACGCTGGTATGGGCGAATACGGCACCGGGTCTGACACACAGTTTGGCGTTTAACGTGATGCTGATTGGCTCGGTTTCCAGCCTGCTGTTCAACGGCAACCCGCTGCTGCGTTTTGATGCCTATTACATGCTCAGTGACTACGCTGAAATTCCCAACCTGTACCAGAAAGGTCAACAACAATGGAAGTATTTTGGTGACCGCTACCTGCTGGGTACGGTGTCGGCGCAGAGCAAAGCCACCGACACCAAAGAGTGGCTGTGGTTGACGCTGTATGGGCTGCTGAGTTTTGTCTATCTGATCATCATCACGCTGGGCATCAGCCTGTTTTTGATGGACCAGTGGTTGCCGCTGGGCTTGCTGGTACTGGCCATGACGCTTTACAGCCGTTTGCTGGCACCGCTGTACCAGTTGTTCAAACATTTGCGCGGCGCGGCCACCCAGGGTAACCGGCGTCGGGCCTGGATTGCGGTGGTCAGCAGTAGTGCAGCTCTGCTGCTGGTGCTGGGGGTGATTCCGTTTCCGGATGCGGTACGCACGCAGGGCATTGTCAAGGCCAACAGCGCCACCACCCTTTACCTGGCAACTAGCGGCACGCTGGAGCAGTTGCATGTCCGCCATGGCGAGCACCTGCACAGCGGGCAACTGATTGCCAGCTTCTCCAACACCGACCTGGACACCGATATCGCCATCACCCTAGCCGCTCAAATCGAAACCCAGGCACAGTATCGGCAAGCCCTGCACAAGACCAGCAGCGAGCTCGGCTCGCTACAGCAAAAGCAGGACACCCTGGATGACCGACTGCGTAACCTGAGCGAACAACGCCGCTTGCTGGAAGTACGCGCCGAGCAGGATGGCGAGTGGGTGGCCCCCGACCTGCATGAGCGTGTTGGCAGTTGGCTACAGCGCGGCCATACCTTGGGCGAAGTGGTGGACCCACGCAGTTTCCGCTTTGTGGCGGTGGTGGCCCAGGAGCAGACCAACCGGCTGTTCAGGCAAGACTTCAAACAAGCCGAGCTGCGCCTGGCCGGGCAGGCCGATGGCAATGTGCTGCTGACCCAGGTGCAAATCATCCCGTTTCAAAGCGACCATCTGCCCTCGGTAGCTCTTGGCTGGCTGGGGGGCGGCGACATTGCGGTCAACACCAGCGAGCCCAGTGGCGCCACTGCCAAAGAAAGTTTTTTCCTGCTGCAAACCGAGTTGCCCAACGCCACTTTGCAAGGACTGACGGTATTGCATGGCCTGACTGGCACCCTGCGGATTCAGACCCCGGCGCAACCCCTGGCCAATCAATCTTACCGGGCGGTACAGCAACTGCTGCAAAAACGCTATGCAGTCTGAATGAGCACGCCATCTGGCCACTGGCACGCCCCCCGCAACGCGGCATTGACACCCTGGTTCAGCCTGCCGGGCTGGCTGGCGCTGATGGCACACCAGAGCGGCCACGGTTACCGCACGCTATGGCAAGCCGTGCTGGCGCTGCATGCGCGCTTGCCACCGGCTGTGGCGGACATGACAGCCCCCTCAGAGGCCGAGCTGCAAACCGTACGTCAGGCCATTTACCGCCAGCAAGCTGATGCAACGAATCACCTCACAACACAGGCCAGACAAGCGTACATAGCTATACAAATAGAGGCACTGGCGGTGCTTGCACGACTTGCTGCGGTGCATCTGGGCCAGCGTGCGTCATTTCCGCAACTGGTTTCAGCCGTGTCCATGACCCAGGGTTACCTGATTCAGCTCGCCCCCGGCGAGGGCAAAACCCTGGCTGTGGCCATGGCCGCCGTGTTGATGGGTTGGAGCGCCAAACCCTTGCACATCGTCACGGCCAACGACTACCTGGCCGCACGCGATGCTGAATTGATGCGCCCGCTCTACCATGCCTGTGGCTTGAGCGTGACTGCCATCACCAGCGACACGCCACCGCACGAGCTGACCGACTGTTACCGACAGTCGGTGGTGTATGCCACGGCCAAACAATTTTTGGCCGACTTTTTGCGTGACGATTTGCGCTTGGACGGTGCCCGCGACCCGCTGCGCCGACGGCTCTGGCATATGCAAAACCCGCAAGCCAATAACCCGCCGGTGATGCGTGGGTTGTCCGCCGTCATCATCGACGAGGCCGATGGCATCCTGATTGACGAGGCCACCACGCCACTCATCATTGCCAGCGCTGAAGCGGACAAGGCAGACATGCTTGGCGCTATCCGGCTGGCGCGTGAGCTGGTTGATCAGCTCACGCCACCCGAACACTACACCCTGTATGCCAGGGGCGGCGGCGCAGTGCATCTGACCGAAGCGGGCAAACGCAAGATCGAGCTGCTGTCTGAAGCCTTCACCAGCTACTGGCGCGTTCCAACACGACGCGAAGAGATTTTTACCCTGGCCATCATGGCGCGCGATGTGTTTCAGCTTGACCGTCACTACATCCTACAGGACGGTGCGGTGGTGATTGTCGATGAGGGCACC
>JAQTSL010000118.1 GCA_028711355.1 Rhodoferax sp. | reverse complement strand
CTGGGCCAGCGTGTCTTGCGCTACCGGCTCACCGTTCCAGAACAAGTCACCGTTTTCGCGGATGGCAAACTCGATGTGCGCGGGCTTGGTGATATTGACGTTACTCGATGCCTTGGGCAGGTCGATCTTGACCGAGTGCGTCAGCAGCGGCGCGGTGACGATGAAGATCACCAGCAGCACCAGCATCACGTCCACCAGCGGCACCACGTTCATGTCGGCCATCGGCGGCTTGTCGCGGTAACGGCGGAAATTGCGCACGGCCATGGTTTACTCCTGGCGGGCCGTGCTGTTGCCGGTCTTGATCGTCAGCAGCACATACAGATCGTGCGAGAACGACTCCAGCCGCGCCAGCCACATGCGGTTGCGCCGGTTGAAGGCGTTGTAGGCCAGCACAGCGGGAATGGCCACCGCCAGGCCCAGCGCGGTCATGATCAGCGCCTCGCCCACCGGCCCGGCCACCTTGTCGAGTGTGCCCTGCCCGCTCATGCCAATTTGCACCAGGGCATGGTAGATGCCCCAGACCGTGCCAAACAGCCCCACATAAGGTGCCGCCGAACCCGCCGAGGCCAGCACCGTGAGTCCGTATTCAGAGCGTGCTGCTTCCAGATCGACCTGATTGCCCAGCGTGCGCGTGAGGTATTCACCCATGCCGCCGGCCACGGCCAGACTTTCGTGGTGGCTGTGGCCAAAAGCTTCGAGCGACTTTTGCACGAGCTCGGCAAACGCGTTGTCGGCCGGGTGATTGCGCAAGGCAGCGGCAGCCTGCTCTAGCGTAGGCGCTTGCCAGAATTGCTTGACAAAGGCATCGGCCCGGCGCTGCGCCAGGGTGTTGGCCAGTGCTCGGGTCAGAATCAAATACCAACTGGCCACCGACAGCAGCAGCAAGATGCCCAACACAATCTTGCCCATGCTATCGGTTTGGCTTAAAAAATGGGCAAAGCCCAGGCCTTCAACGGTGGTGTATTCCATCGGTTCAGTTTCCTTGAATTACAAAATTAAATGGTTGCAGCGCTGTGGCGCGCTCCGGCTGGCCATTGCGGGTAGGTGGCGTGCAATGCCAAGTGCGCACAGCCGCCAAAGCGGCTTCGTCAAGCCGATCAAACCCGCTGGAATTTTGCACCCACGCTTTGGCCACAGCACCTGTTTCGCTCAACTCCACCCGCAACAGCACCACACCTTGCTCACCCCGGCGGCGTGACATGGCAGGGTAACTGGGTGCAGAACGTTGCGGGCAGGCCACCGACAACTCTGCCGACAAGGCCACCGGCCCCACGGGCAAGGGCGCGCTCGGCATCGGTGCTGGCGCTGCGGCCAATGCCAAGGGAACCTGAATCGGTTCAGGTTTGGGCGGCGGCTCAGGAGCCACAAAATCTGTGGGGGCTGTCACCGGGGCTTGCGCCACCAGTTGCCGGGGCTGGGGCGGTGTGATGGGCCGCTGCTTTGGCTTCGGTTGGAGCTCAGGTGGGCGTTGGGGTTCTGGCGTTTTTTTCTCATCAGGTGGCGCAATGAAGTTGACAAACAGCGTGGCGGCAGCCGTGGGCGAGGGAATCATCCGCGCACGCCACAAGCCGTAGAGGGCACCGGCGTGCAACGCCAGCACCAGCAGCAAGCCCGCCAGGCGTTGTCCCATCAAGTTCATTGCATGTGTCAGTCATCACCATCACAGCGATGGTGCATGGTCGATTTTCACCGCTGTTTGGACGCAGGGCACGCGCGGGGCAATTACCCTCAGCGCATTACACCCAGGCCAACTGACTGCGCTGTAGCGCCGAGCTGGCCGTCATGCCCGGAATCAACGCCTGCGCGCGCAGTGCAAGGCTATTGAAACGTGCTTTGTGCGGCTTGCGGTCCTGCAAGTAGTCCAGGCGGCGCATGCTGCTGAACACCCGCGAGACCGTCTCGGGTGCGGCGTCAAGCACCTCTGCCATGTCGGCCAGGTTGGGCACGGCGCAATCGGCGGTGTTTTTGGCATCCGGGCTGACATGCTCAGCAAACATCAACAACAGCGCTTTGACCCGCTGCGACACCGGCCCGGTACGCAGGGTAACCACCTCGCGGCAGCGCTGGTGTGCCACCACCACGGTTTCCATCAGGATTTCCATCACCTCCGGCCCACTGGCTTGCACCGGGCAAAGCACCACCGGAGTCAACGCCCGATAGCTCAGGGTGTCTTGCGTGCCCACCCATTGCTCGACCCCGATCACATCTCCCGGCAGCGCCAAGCGCATGAATCGGCTGGCTTCGTCGATGGCGGCGCTGTCAATGCGCAACGCGCCGGACTGCACCCGCCACATTTGCCGCTGGTCTTGCAGGTGCAAGACCTCTCGGGCGTTCAAGTTGCGACTGACCAAGTTCGAAATTACAGTTTTCATGGGTTTCTCCTTTTCAGACGTTGCAGACTTGGCTGTTGGCATCAAAATTTCACGTTCACACCGACGTAGATCGAGCGGCCCTTGCCGGGCACAGGTATGCCCCATGGGATCGTGTTCAGTGACATAGTTGCGCCTTGTCCGGAATAGGCGCCGCCCAACGGTAATGAATAGAACTTGTCAAACAGGTTCTCAACACCAAAGTCGACTCGTACCTGCTTGGACTCGTAACTGGTACGCAGGTTGGTCAAGCCATAGCCAGGCGTGTGCATTTCCTGGCGAACATCGGATACGTCACTCTTGGCACTGACCATTTGCAACTCGACACCATGATTCCAGTTGCCAAGCTTCTGCGCGACGCCCAGCTTGGCATTCAGCGGCATGATGTTATAGAGACCATCGCCGGTGGTCTCGTTAGTGCCTTTGACATAGTTCAGAACACCGGATGCGGTGAACTCCCCCCAGTGCTCAGTCTTGGCCAGCAGGAAGTGACCGGAAATATCGATCCCGTAAAGCCGTGCAGATTGGTTGGCGAATTGGAGATGGAAGAACTTGTTGGCCCCCGAATTGTTCGCAGCACCTCCACAAAGCGCATTCATCATGACCCCACTGCCCGTGCATCGGACGGCGTCAATGAAGTCGGTCACCCGCGTGTAGTAAGGCGTAGCCTTGACTTGCCATGCGTGACCCGTGTCGTGCCAATCCGCCGTGGCACTCAGGGTGTGCGCGACTTCCGGCTTCAAATTGGGGTCACCAAGATAGCCATTGCCGTCACCCACGAAGTTGTTCATGATCAGCGCCATGCCGTGCTTGGACCAGTCGTAACGTTCGTAGAGGTTGGGCGAACGCGTTTTCTGGGCGAAGCCGATGTCGAAGGTTCGGCTGGCATCAGGTGTGTAGCGCGCCAGCGCAGTCAGATCCAGATTGTGGTCTGTGCGTTGCCGGTTGAGTGCGTTGAATGCGCTCGCGTTGTATCCCGCCAGCACGGTGTTATACCCCTGCACCTCCCCAGCATCCATGTCAACCTGCTCCACACGCGCCCCGAGCGAGGTGTTCCACTTCGGATTCCAGCGCGCATCCCACTCGGTGAACACTGCGGTGCGGTCGCGCTTGCCATCTTTGACGTTCCAGAATGTGTTGGGCGCCATGCCTCCGAAAGTTGCGGGGACACCTGGAGCGGTTTGCATGCCGGCCAGCGAGGATGGTGATGGTGGCCACCAGTCGTTCAAGAGGTATGTCTGAACTTCGGCACCCACATTGAGCACGTCGCGCTCGGAAAGCACAATGTCGGCCTTGACCACAGCGCCGGTGGTTTTGCCCGTGGTGTACATCGGCATGCCTGGCGCCACAACGGTGTTGGTGGCACTGGCAGGTCCATACCAATACTGCTTGTCTGGACCAAAATCCATGAAATGGTCGACTGAATCCTGGTAAGCCCGCGCATCCAACACCCCCCAGTCAAACTGGCCTGAATAATGCAGATTGGTCCGGCGCGCCGTGTTGCCAAGCATGTCCATGCGCTGGTTGGGATAAAGCTCGTAGGGAATATCCTGGTAACCAAGTGTCAAATCAACCAGATGGTTTTCATGACGCAGCGCCAATGTGAGCGACTGGTTGGTGGTCTTGTAACTGGTGGAGCCCACCTCGTCACCATCCAGCCACCCGCGCGGCCTTGCTGCAGGGCCGCCTGCGCCATCGGTGGCTGCCGGCCCGGCCGCCTTGAACGCTGCAGCAGCCCGGTAATTGTCAGATTTTGCGGTAGATGCGCTGTACGTCAAGCTCAATTTTTCGTTAGCAGCAGTCACCGACAGGTTACCGCCCGTGGCGTTGCCGTTGCTGCGGTAAAACGTGCCGACCTGCCCTTTCATCAGGGTTCCCTGCCCAGGCAGCGCAAACTCGGGCGATGCCGAATCCACCAAAATGGTGCCCCCAATGCTATCGCCCCCGGAACTCACCGGCGCAATGCCGGCGTACACCTTGACACCACCCACGTTGGCAGGATCAATGTAGGACAACGCCGGATTCATGTGGTTGGGGCAGGCCGCAATCAGATCCATGCCGTCAACCTTGATGCGCAGGCGGTCGTCGGCCAGACCATGAATTGCGGGCAGACTCGACACACCTCCCGCGCCATACAAACTCAAACCTGGAATATCGGTGAGCAAACTGGCGGTGTCGCTAGTGGTCGCCAGCTTCGGGCTCAGGCTGGTTTTATCCAGAGGCGCACCCGTGGGCAGAGGGGTGACCTTGCTGGCGTTGACCGTCACGGTGGGCAAGGTGGTGGCAAGGTTGGTTTGCGCCAGGGCTTGGCTGCCCAACAGGCACAGCACGGGCAGTGCTGCGGCCAGGGCTTGGTTTAATGGACGGAATTGATAGGGTTTCATGATTCGGTATCTCAATAGAGTCAGGCGGGCATGACGCTCAGCACAGGGCGCTGCGGTTGCTCGACCGGGTGGGGTTAAAGTTCAGTGGCTAAGGTGAACGCTTGGGGCTTCGCGCGGCGTCTGCACCCACACCTTGACAGTCTGGCTGCCAGCATGCGCAAAGTTCAGGGTGAGGTCAAAGCGGTCACCGTCTTTGAGCAGCGCTTTCAGGTCCACCAGGGTGATCTGGTAGTCGCCCGTGTGGCGCAGCTTGACGGTGGTTTTGGCAGGCAGCTCGATGACTGGCACTTCCATGCCGCGCAGGCCATTGGCATCGGGGCGCAGGCTGTGCAACTTGACCAGCGCGGCCACCGGCGTGCTGGCGCTGACCAGGCGGTCGGCCTGGTCGCCTTTGTTTTGAATGCCGCGCAGATGCGCCCGACCGTGTGATTCGCCCTGCGCACTTGGCAGCGCATAGGGGTGGTCGATGACCAAGTCGCCCTGGGTGCTACCGTGCGCCACGCACAACGGACTGGCCATGACCAGCGCAGCCATCACGCAAAAACGGCGTGAAAAGATGTGTTTCATCCAGACTCCTGCTGTTAAAAAAATGACTTCCGGCACTTATCAAAGGGGCTGGAAGGCTATCTATTTAATAGTTCAGGAGCGCTCTGGCGGGCCGCGGGGTGCGGCACTGTTGTAAGGGGTTTCGGGTGTTGTGACGACGCACGCCGGGGTGACCACGCGCACGATCAAAAGAGGGGGCTCTAGCCACTGCGGAGCGTACGAGGGCAGCGCCAGCCGGTCTGCGTGGAGCAGACAAAACGGGCAGTGCGCCAGCAGGTGGTTGCCGGGTGGCACAGGGGTGGTGTCGTCTGTCACCACCAGTGTTTTCGGGCCGACGGCGGTGCAAATCTCCAGGCCTGGCGACGTTGTGCCCAGCGCCAAGGCGTGTGACACCAGCGGTGCCACCGCCGCAAACAACACCAGCCACGCAGCCAGCCACGCCGTGCACACACGGTGCAGCCGGGGCCGCGCCAGGCGGGTATGTTTCATGCGGTCAGCGTCAGCTTGACGGGTGGATTACTGTTTGCCGTGCATGCCATGGGCACCGTGGGCATCCTTGTCCATGCCCATGCTCATGCCAGCACCAGCGTTGGCGGGGGCGGCCTGTTTGACCGGCACCTTGAGCTCAACCTTGCTCTCCATGCCCTTATCGTCTTTGACCGTCAGTGTCAGCGGGATCGTGCTGCCCGCAGCCAGCGGCGCTTTCAGGTCCATCAGCATGATGTGGTAGCCACCCGGTTTGAGCTCAACCGCTTTGCCAGCGGGCAAGTCCAGACCGCCTTTGACCTCGGCCATTTTCATGACTCCGCCGTCCATCTTCATTTCATGCACTTGCACCACACCGGCGGCCGGAGACGACGCACCGACCAGCGTGGCGCCGTCTTTGGCCTTGAGTGTCATAAAGGCACCGCTGGCCAGTTGGCCTTTGACGGTGGCGCGGGCCCAGGCGTTTTGCACCTGCACCGGAGCATCAGCGGCTGCGGTAAACAAGCTGGAGCTGGACAAAGCCACAGCAGTGATCAGTGTATGAAGTTTCATGGTTTTCCTTAAAAATGAAAGCGCGGCACGCAGGCCAAAGTGAAATGAGAAATCAGGCTCCAGCCCTTATCAGGCGGGCGCAAGTAGCTGCAAACTTGATACTGAATTGGTCGCAAAAACAGCCGGCGCACCGGATCTCGCCCGGGTCTGTCCGGCAAACTTTAGAGTTGCTCTGGGGGGCCACGCGAAGATGGCGGTGCGGCAG
Organism: Rhodoferax sp.; assembly: GCA_028711355.1. GTDB lineage: Bacteria > Pseudomonadota > Gammaproteobacteria > Burkholderiales > Burkholderiaceae_C > Rhodoferax. The sequence goes on along the minus strand of JAQTSL010000118.1, from coordinate 3,432 downwards.
TGCGTGCCGTGATGATGACAACTGAAACTCGCTGGGTGACAGGGCCCAATGGTGGCACCGGGTCTGCCACACTGATCGCCACCGGCGGTGCCATCAGCCCCACCGCGCACAGCGGACAGTCCAGCGACAGGGTACTGCTGCCCGTGCTGCCATCGGCGTTGAGCACAATGTTGACCATGCCGGCGCTGGCACTGCAAATCTGCACCTCGGTCTGCGGGTTGACCAAGGGCGAAGCCACCGCCACGCCCAGCGTCAAGGCAAACCAAAGCAAGGCCAACCTGGCCAGCCAGGGTGTGTTGCGCAGGGTGTGCAGAAAAGTCATGGGGCGCAATTATGGCAGCGCGTCCAAAGCGCGCCAAAGGAGCACACCAAACTGCTATCCTGTGCCCCCATGCAATACACCTTTTTGTCGGCCACCATTTTGCTGATCCTGATCACCGACCCGATCGGCAACATCCCGATTTTTGCCAACGCACTCAGACACGTGGCACCCGAGCGGCGCTCGCGCGTGATCCTGCGTGAGGTACTGATCGCCTTTGTGCTGCTGCTGACCTTCATGTTCGTCGGTGACGGCTTTTTGCGCGTGATGAATCTGAGTGAACTGTCGCTACAGATTGGCGGCGGTGTGATTTTGTTTCTGATCGCACTGCGCATGATCTTCCCACCCGTCAATCAGGGCGAGGCAGTGGAAGACCTGGGTGAACCGCTGATCGTGCCGCTGGCGGTGCCCGCCATCGCCGGGCCGTCGGCCCTGGCCACCGTGCTGTTGCTGGTGTCACAGGCACCGCAAAAGCGGCTCGAATGGATCGCCGCGCTGTGCGTCACCATGACCGTCAGCGCGGTGGTGCTGGTGCTGGCCGAACGCATTCAGCGGCTGGTGGGCGCGCGCTTTGTGACCGCGTTGGAGCGGCTAATGGGCCTGGTGCTGGTGTCGGTGTCGATCGAGATGATGCTGCGCGGTATCAAGACTTTTATTGGACAACTGGCGGTGTAACCACCGGTGGCAACGCAACTTCAAACACACACCATGTTACGACGGCGCTGGCTTTACCTGACACTGGCGGTGCTGGTGACACACTGGATCATCTTGAGCGAGCTCGATCACAGCTTGATCCGCCTGGAGCCTGCGGCCAATCCAACGCTGCGCGTCAGCCTGCGCACGCCCCAGGCCAAGCCAACGGATAGGTCGAATCCCCAGAGCATCCCGCTCAAGCACCCGCCAACACCACCAGCCAAGCCCAACGCCCTGCCAATCCAGACCCCCCCTGACCCCACGCCCGCAAGTGTCAATGAGGCGATCAGACCGGTGCTGGACCACGTCATCACTGCACCCAACAGTTCGATTGAACCTGCGGTCCTGACAACTGCCACGCGCCGGTCTTTCACAGAAACTGATTCCAGCCCAAACATTGCGGTCGTGGCGGCAGCCATCAAAAAACCGCTTGTCACCCCCCCTGAGACATCCACGACTCACAAGTCCTGGCAAATTGATGCCAAGCACTTCAGCCGTTCCACCCGGCTGGTTTACAGCGTCAAAAGCAGCAAATTTCCTTTCACGCTCAGCGGCGAATTGCTCTGGCGTCGTGACGGTGACCGTTATCAGACGCGCCTGCGTTACAGCGCGCTGGGTCTGGCGCGCACGCAGACCAGTCGCGGCCGCATCACCGCTCAAGGGCTGGCGCCTGATCGTTTTGCCGACAAATACCGCAATGAGGTAGCGGCGCATTTCAACTATCCGCAAGCCAAGGTTACCTTTAGCGCCAACACGCCCGAGGCGCCCTTGCTGGCGGGCGCACAAGACCGCCTGAGCGTGCTGATCCAGTTGGGCGCCCGCTTGGCCAGCAACCCCGAACAGGCCAGCAGCGGCAGCACGCTGACGATTCAAACCGTGGGCCCGCGCGCGGCTGATATGTGGCTCTTTACGGTCGGTTCCACCGAGCCGCTGGCGCTACCCGGTGGCAACATCGAAGGTATCAAACTCGAGCGCCTGCCGCGTGAGCTGTACGACCAAACGGTTGAAGTCTGGTTGTCGCCGCAGTTGGGCTACCTGCCTGCGCGCATACGCATCACAGAGAGCAACGGCGACAGCATCGACCAGCGCTGGGAGGCAACCGAAGCGGTTGAAGCCGAAGCAGCCCCGGCACAACCGTCAGAGCCTGTTCACTAAAATCCCGCGCTATTCCTTCACTACATCTCCGGAGCACCCATGGCTGAACCCACCCAGGCAACTGAAACATCTGCTGCAAGCCCCGCCAGCGGTGTCAGCGCGCAAACCATGGCCAACGCGATCCGCGCCTTGGCCATGGACGCGGTGCAGGCTGCCAACTCGGGCCACCCCGGCGCGCCGATGGGCATGGCCGACATGGCTGTGGCGCTGTGGGGCAGCCACCTGCGCCACAACCCGGCCAACCCGCACTGGATCAACCGCGACCGTTTTGTGCTGTCCAACGGCCACGGCTCGATGCTGATTTATGCGGTGCTGCACCTGACCGGCTACAAGCTACCCATCAGCGAATTGAAAAACTTTCGCCAACTGCACAGCCTGACCCCCGGCCACCCCGAGGTCGATGTCACGCCGGGCATCGAGACCACCACCGGCCCGCTGGGCCAAGGCATCACCAACGCAGTGGGCATGGCGCTGGCAGAAAAGCTGCTGGCCGCAGAATTCAACCGCGACGGCCACAGCGTGATCGACCACCACAGCTACGCCTTCATGGGCGACGGCTGCATGATGGAAGGCATCAGCCATGAAGCCGCCGCACTGGCCGGTGCCTGGAAACTGGGCAAGCTGATTGCACTGTACGACGACAACGGCATCTCCATCGACGGCCAGGTCAGCCCCTGGTTTACCGACAACACCGCACTGCGCTTTGTCGCCTACGGCTGGAACGTGCTCGGCCCGATTGATGGTCACAACGCTGTGCTGGTGGCAGACACGATTGCCCAGGCCAAAGCGCAAAGCGACAAGCCCACGCTGATCATCTGCAAAACGGCTATCGGCTCTGGGTCACCCAACCGCGCCGGCACCGCCAAGGCACACGGCGAGCCGCTGGGTGCCGAAGAAATCAAGCTCACGCGCGAAGCCCTTGGCTGGCCGCACGCGCCGTTTGTCATCCCCAAAGCCATCGCTACCGCCTGGAACGCCAAGGCCGCAGGTAGCGCGGCAGAAAAAGCCTGGAACGCTACCTTTGCGGCCTACAAAAAAGCTTACCCGGCGCTGGCCAAGGAACTGCTGCGCCGCATGAAAGGCGACTTGCCCAAAGCCTTTGCCCAGGTGGCAGTCGATACGGTAGTCGCGGCCCACACCCAGGCCGAAACGGTTGCCAGCCGCAAGGCCAGCCAGATCGCGCTGGGGGCCTTTACTGCCGCGCTGCCCGAGCTGCTGGGCGGCAGTGCCGACCTGACTGGCTCCAACCTGACCAACACCAAAAG
>JAQTSL010000431.1 GCA_028711355.1 Rhodoferax sp. | reverse complement strand
CCGGATTGTGAGAAGGTAGAAGGAAAAAGCGTTAGCAAAAATCGGCGTAATTTGGCCTGGATTTGCGCCGTCGCAGGATTCAGGAACAGCGCTGGCGCAAGGTATCCGAGGGCAATTCGCCAAACAGCCAGCGGTAGTCGGCGGCAAACTGGCTCAAGTGCCAGAATCCGTAGCGCTCTGCCACCGCACTGACGCTGGCACAGGCTGAATCGACACGGCGTAATTCCCGGCGGGCGTCGTTGAGTTTGAGGGCTTTGAGGTAGGCCTTGGGCGACAAACCCACATGCTTGCGAAAGCAGTCCTGCAAGGCACGCGGGCAGGAGCCGAGCTGTTCACACAGTTCATGCACCGTGACACAACGGTCGCTATGGGCTTGCAGGTAGTCCCGGGTGCGGCGCAGCATGTGGCGGGCGTGTTGCGCCGACACGTTTTCGCGCGGCCCGTTTTTGCCATGCGTCAGCAGCTGCACCAGACCGGACACCGCCTCATCCAGCAGATGCTGCTGCCCCAGCGGCGTCAGCCCCTGGGCAGCCGCTGGCTGCGTCACCAGCAGTTGACAAAGCCAGCGGCGAAAGGCCTCCAGCGCATCGTCGGGCACTTGCAGCACCCGCTGTGTCAGCAGCGCTGGCGGCAACTCGCTGTGCTCGATGGCCGCATAGTGGCGCAGCCAGTCGGTCTGAATCACGATGCCCAAAAAGCCAAAGTCATCGGGCGTGGTCAACTGAAAGTCGCCCTGTCCCGAATGCAAGCCCAGCATACCGGGCGCAACGCGTGTGCCATCGACCCGGACCATAGGCTGGTGTTGCACCGGAATGCCGAACCAGGTGGCGCCAGACCAGGTCTGGCAGGTTTGCACCAGTGCGTGGCTGGACGATTCGATAAACAACTGGATCGGGCCCAGCATCAGCTCGGTCAGCGCGCCGAAAAAATGGCCTGGCGAGGTCTGGTCATAAATCTGATCCCAGCCGGAAATACTCTGCGCCAGTTGATCCACGCCGGCAGAATGCGTCGCCCGCCACTGGGGTGACGGTTGCGTCAACGGGGGTTGAGTGGTGGTCAAGGCAGGCTGCTCGGTTTAAAGTGCATCAGGGTCTGACTGCTTGAAGCAGTTTTCATGCCGATGTTTGGCAAGAGTCGCATTTTTTTGCCGCAGACTGGCCGCTGTCAATAGAGATACTCCCTTAGCGGGGTTTGAAACGCGCTGAAGGCGGGCTGAGACCCAGCACAAGTGGCTGGGTCAGTATGGCCCCAAGGTGCCAAAAGCCTGCAGTCTGAAGAAATGATATTCAGATTGCAGGTTTTTGTTTTGCCACTATAGGCACCCAAACTGTGCTTATATGACGTCGGCCTGGCTTGCTGGCTGTTGGGACTGCGCAGCTTAGTTGGGCGGTGTATTCCTGGCTGCAGTTGCAGGACAAATCGTGCCCGGTTTGATGTCAACGTGCTGATGGCACTGTACGACGTTGCGACGACTCAAACGGCAGGCATCAGGAGTGTTTGGATGCCTATCATCCGTGCTACCTGGCCTCATGTGGTTGAATTTCCTTATAAGGATGCCTCCCGGATAGCAAGCGGAATTTGAGTTATTTTGTGAAGAAGTCGGTTGCGTCCTTTGGTGTGAAGCTGCACAAAAGCAGCGACCAAGGTGCCCACTGGACCGAGCTGACCTTACCCGCTTACCCACCCAAACCACAAGACGGACCTATGGCCGAGGACAGCACACCGTGGAATGTGGAAATGATCTGGAGCCTGGCCGCTGGCAACGCCGATCAAGCCAATACGCTGTGGGCGGGTTGTATGCCCGCAGGCTTGTTCAAATCAGAAGACGCAGGCCAAAGCTGGGTATTGAACCGTGCACTGTGGGAAAACCCCAAACGCCTGGCCTGGGTGGTGGCGTAACAGGCAGTTTTTCGAATGCCGTTGCCTTAAGGGCGAGGCACCACAGGCACCGGCACCTCAGGTTCATACACCAGCAAATCCGCCGGTTGGCACTGCAGGTAGTCGCAAATTTTTTCAAGCGTGTCAAACCGCACACCCTTAACGCGCCCTTGCTTGAGCAAGGACATATTGGCTTCAGTGATGCCGACGTGCTCAGCCAAATCCTTGGACTTGACCTTGCGCCGCGCCAGCATGATGTCGAGTTGAACAATGATGGGCATACGGACGGCAGCCTAAACAAAAGACTCGTTTTCTTCAGCCAAGGCTTGGGCCTGCCCCAGGATGTCGGCCATCAGCCAGACCACGGCCGCAAAAAACAAGGTGAAGACGTGCTCTGAGCTCAGGCTAATGACCAACTGTCGGCTGCCGGGTGTGTTGTGCAGGGTGAACAACACCGAAATCACTGGCACACTGACGATGGCCGCCAGCGCCGCCGCAGCCACCCACCCCGCAAAACGGCGCAAATGGGCCGTGGCATGTGCGGTAAAAACCTGCCCCTGGGCAAACGCGGTAAAACACCGCTTGACCTGCCAGACACCTAGCAACACACAGGCCAGCGGAACGGCATTCACAGCCGCAGCAGCGACCCGTTGCCAGGTTGGCAAGCCAAGCTGGATGTCCCCAACCGGCAGGTTCGCTTGCAACGCCAATTGCGCGACATCG